>NZ_JARGEE010000120.1:0-22495 GCF_033794485.1 Streptomyces sp. MB09-02B | reverse complement strand
GGCAGGGGGGCGCCCATCACCGCGTACGGCTTGGGGGCGCTGGGGAAGACGACCCGGCGGGCCAGGTCGGTGTAGCCGAGGGAGTGGTAGAGGCCGCGGGCCGGGCTGTCGACGTCGATCGCGGAGAGGATCGAACGGGGTTCGGTCGCGCTGTCGGTGATGGTGGTGATCAGCGCGCGGCCGACGCCGTGGTTCTGGTGGCGGGGGTGGACGTGCAGTTCGGTGATGACGAAGGAGTCGTCCAGCCAGTGGTCGTGGCCGAGGGCGCGGAGGTAGGGCTCTACGACGGTGGACCACCAGTGGGTGCGGTCGTTGGGCATGCCGTAGACGAAGCCGACGAGACGGCCTCCGGCCGTGGCCCCCAGTGCGCGGGCCCCCGGGTACGTCATGTGGCGGAGGACGATCTGGCGGCGGACGGCGACCTCGTCGGGGCCCAGGCCGAAGGCTACGGCTTGTACGGCTAGGGCCTCGTCTACGTGGGCGGAGAGGTCCAGGGGGCCGATGACGAGGCTCATGTTGCGGATGCTACAGGGGGGTTCGGGGTGTCTGCGGGGTGCGGGCTGGATGTGGCTGGTCGCGCCCACGCGGCGGAGCCGCACATCAACACGGCCCCGCGCCCCTCTTGGGGCGCGCACCTTGCCCGGCGTGCAGAAGGGAGCTTTCCGCGGCCGAACCTCAGAACAGCACGCTCATGAACGCGCCCACCTCTTGGAAGCCCACCCTCTGGTACGTGCGCCTCGCCGCGGTGTTGTAGTCGTTGACGTAGAGGCTGACCACGGGGGCGACGTCGGCCAGTGCGTAGCGCAGGACCGCTGCCATGCCGGGGGCGGCGTAACCCTGGCCGCGGTAGGCGGGGTTCACCCAGACGCCCTGGATCTGGCAGGCGCGGGAGGTCGCGGCGCCGATCTCGGCCTTGAAGACGACGCGGCCGTCGGCGTCGAGGCGGGCGAAGGAGCGGCCGGAGCCGACGAGTTCGGCGACCCTGGCCTGGTAGAGGAGTCCGCCGTCGCCGGCCAGCGGGGAGACGCCGACCTCCTCGGTGAACATCGCGACGCACGCCGGCATGATCGTGTCCATCTCGTCCTTGCGGATCCTGCGGACGTACGGGTCGGGTGTGACCTCGGCGGGGTCGGGCAGCCGGTCGGTGACCATGAGGGGCTGGTGCGAGCGGATTTCGCGGGCCGGGCCCCAGCTGGGTTCGAGGAGGCGCCAGAGCTGGGCGGTGGGTTCGGCGGGGCCGACGACCGAGGAGCAGCGGCGGCCGGCCCGGCGGGCGCGGTCGGCGAAGGCGCGCACGGCGCGGGGGGTGGCGCAGATGGGGACGAGGTTGGCGCCGGCGTAGCAGAGGGAGGTCAGGGCGCCGTCCTCGTACCAGCCCCACATCTCGCCGCCCAGCCGCCACGGGTCCAGCCCGGCGACCTGGACGCGGGAGGTCACGAAGGCGTTCGCGACGGGGTCTCGGTCCAGGACGGCGAGTGCGGCGTCCAGGTCACTCGGTTCGAGGACCCTGGTGGTGGTCTGGGTCAACACGTGCGGGGGCCTCACCCTGGGGTCTGCGCTGGTCTCCGCACGATACCCTGCCGGGCTGGGCGGGGGGCGCCTCAGAACTCGGGGGCTCCTGTGCGTTGGCGGGTACGGGTACGTCGTGGCTTGTCGCGCAGTTCCCCGCGCCCCTGAAGATGGCCCTGCCGGGCCAATCTCCAGAAGACGCCAAGTCCTCCTCAGCCCGCCACCGCCACCGTCGGTTCGCCCGAGGTGATGCCGTCCGCCTCCATCTGTTCGGCGATCTTCATCGCCTCCTCGATGAGGGTCTCGACGATCTTGGACTCGGGGACGGTCTTGATGACCTCGCCCTTGACGAAGATCTGGCCCTTGCCGTTGCCGGAGGCGACGCCGAGGTCGGCCTCGCGGGCCTCGCCGGGGCCGTTGACGACGCAGCCCATGACGGCGACGCGGAGGGGGACCTCCATGCCGGTGAGACCGGCGGTGACCTCTTCGGCGAGCTTGTAGACGTCGACCTGGGCCCGGCCGCAGGAGGGGCAGGAGACGATCTCGAGGCGGCGCGGCTTCAGGTTCAGCGACTCCAGGATCTGGTTGCCGACCTTGATCTCCTCCACCGGCGGGGCGGAGAGGGAGACGCGGATCGTGTCACCGATGCCCTCGGAGAGGAGCGCGCCGAAGGCGACGGCCGACTTGATGGTGCCCTGGAAGGCGGGGCCCGCCTCGGTGACGCCGAGGTGGAGGGGGTAGTCGCACTGGGCGGCGAGCTGGCGGTAGGCGTTGACCATGACGACCGGGTCGTTGTGCTTGACCGAGATCTTGATGTCGCGGAAGCCGTGCTCCTCGAAGAGGGAGGCCTCCCAGAGGGCGGACTCGACGAGCGCCTCGGGGGTGGCCTTGCCGTACTTCTGGAGGAGGCGGCGGTCGAGGGAGCCGGCGTTGACACCGATGCGGATCGGGGTGCCGTGGTCGTTCGCCGCCTGGGCGATCTCCTTGACCTTGTCGTCGAACTGCTTGATGTTGCCCGGGTTGACGCGGACGGCGGCGCAGCCGGCCTCGATCGCGGCGAAGACGTACTTCGGCTGGAAGTGGATGTCGGCGATGACCGGGATCTGCGACTTCCTGGCGATCACCGGGAGGGCGTCGGCGTCGTCCTGTGTCGGGCAGGCGACCCGGACGATCTGGCAGCCGGAGGCCGTCAGCTCGGCGATCTGCTGCAGCGTGGCGCCGATGTCCGACGTACGGGTCGTGGTCATCGACTGGACCGAGACCGGGGCGTCCCCGCCGACCGCGACGGACCCGACCTGGATCTGCCGGCTCTTGCGGCGCTCGGCGAGCTTGGTCGGAACGGACGGCATGCCGAGAGAAATCGCAGTCATCTGCTGTGCAACCCCAAGTTGTGGATCAGGATCGGGTCCCGGTACGGGCGGGCTCCAGGCTTCGAGATTACGGCACCGGCACGGGCCCGAGCACATCACCGTCCGGCCGGGCCCACTGTGCGAGTGTGCCCGGCCGCCGTGAACCGCGGGTGACTACGAGATGCGCACCGGGTTCACGAGGTCCGCGATCAGGACCAGGAGGGTGAAGCAGACGAAGATGCCTGCCACGACGTAGGCGACGGGCATCAGCTTCGCCACGTCGAACGGGCCGGGGTCGGGCCTGCGCAGCAGCTTCGCCGCGTTGCGGCGCAGCGACTCCCACAGGGCGCCCGCGATGTGGCCGCCGTCGAGCGGGAGGAGCGGGAGCATGTTGAACAGGAAGAGGGAGAGGTTGAAGCCGGCCAGCAGGATGAGGAAGCTGGCGAGCTGCTGGGTGGCGGGGATGTCCATGGTGAAGATCTCGCCGCCGACGCGGGCCGCGCCGACCACGCCCATGGGGGAGTCGGCCTCGCGCTCGCCGTCGCCGAAGGTGGCGTCCCAGAGGGCGGGGACCTTGGAGGGCAGGGCGAGCAGTGACTCGACGCCGTTCTCCATCATGTCGCCCATGCGGTCGACCGACTCGCCGAAGGAGAGCGGGACGATGCCGGCGGCGGGGGTGAAGCCGAACCAGCCGGCGGAGACGTACTTGTCGGCGACGTATCCGCCGTTGCCGTCGGTCTTGCTGACCTGGTTCTTCACCAGGGTGGCGGTGAGGTCGAGCTCCTTGCCGTCGCGGTCGACGGTGACGGTGACCTGCCGGCCGGGGTTGGAGCGGATGTCGGACTGCAGGGCGGCCCAGTCGTCGACGGGCTCGCCGTTGAACGCGACGATCTTGTCGCCCGGCTGCAGGCCGGCGGCCTTGGCGGGGGCCTCCTCGTCGCCGGTCCGGCACTTGGAGCGGTTCTCGCTGGCCTCGATGACGCAGTCCGAGACCTTGCTGACCGTGGTCGTCTGGGTCTGCGCGCCGAAGGTCATCATCACGCCGACGAAGATCACGACGGCCAGGATCAGGTTCATGAAGGGGCCGGCGAACATGACGATCACGCGCTTCCACGGCTTGCGCGTGTAGAAGAGGCGCTTCTCGTCGCCGGGCTGGAGCTCCTCGAAGGAGGCCGCGCGGGCATCCTCGATCATCACGCGCCACGGGGAGGTCGAGCGGCTCTCGATCCGGCCGTCCTCGCCGGGCGGGATCATGCCGATCATGCGGATGTAGCCGCCGAGCGGGATGGCCTTGACGCCGTACTCGGTCTCGCCCTTCTTCTTCGACCAGAGGGTGGGTCCGAAGCCCACCATGAACTGGGGCACGCGGACGCCGAAGAGCTTGGCGGTCGAGAAGTGGCCCAGCTCGTGCCACGCGATCGAGAACGCCAGGCCGATCACGAAGACCACTATGCCGAGGATGAACATCAGGGTCGTCATGCACGGGCCTCCGCGGTCGTCCGCTCGGTGGGTTTGCCGGTCGAGGTGGTCGAGGTGGTCGAGGTGGTCAGTTCGCGGGCCCTGGCTCGCGCCCAGGTCTCCGCTTCGAGGACGTCCGCCACGGTGAGGGAAGTTCCCGCCGCGGGGGTGCCGTGCTCCTCGACGACCCGCGTGACGGTCTCCATGATCGCGTCGAACCGGAGACCGCCGTGCAGGAACGCGTCGACGCACTCCTCGTTCGCCGCATTGAACACCGCCGGGGCGGTGCCCGCGAGCTCGCCCACATGCCGGGCGAGCCCGACGGACGGGAACGCGTCGTTGTCGAGGGGGAAGAACTCCCAGGTGGACGCCTTGGTCCAGTCGAAGGCGGGCGCGGCGTCGGGGACGCGCTGCGGCCAGCCGAGGCCGATGGCGATGGGGCCGCGCATGTCGGGGGGCGTCGCCTGGGCCATCGTCGATCCGTCCGTGAACTCAACCATCGAGTGGACATACGACTGGGGGTGCACGACGACCTCAATGCGGTCGAAGGGAATGTCGTAGAGGAGGTGCGCCTCGATGACCTCCAGGCCCTTGTTGACGAGGGTCGCGGAGTTCACGGTGATGACCGGGCCCATGGCCCAGGTGGGGTGCGCGAGCGCGTCGGTGGGCGTCACGTCGGCCAGTTCCGCCTTCGTACGGCCGCGGAAGGGGCCCCCGGAGGCGGTGACGACCAGCTTGCGCACGTCGGCGCGGGTGCCGGAGGCGAGGGCCTGGAAGAGGGCGGCGTGCTCGGAGTCGACCGGGATGATCTGACCCGGCTTCGCCACGGCCTTCACCAGCGGGCCGCCGACGATGAGCGACTCCTTGTTGGCGAGCGCCAGGGTGCGGCCCGCCTCCAGGGCGGCGAGGGTCGGGGCGAGGCCGATGGAGCCGGTGATGCCGTTGAGCACGGTGTGGCAGGCGGAGGCGGCGAGGTGGGTGGCCGCGTCCGGACCGGCCAGGATCTCGGGCAGCGGCTCGGCCGTGCCGTACGCCGTGGTCAGGGCCTCGCGCAAGGCCGGTACGACGTCCTCGCGGGCGACGGCGACGGTCCGCACCCGCAGGCGGTGCGCCTGCTCGGCCAGCAGCTCCACCCGCCCTCCGGCGGCGGAGAGCCCGGTGACGCGGAAGCGGTCCGGGTTGCGCAGGACGAGGTCGATGGCCTGGGTGCCGATCGATCCGGTCGATCCGAGGATCACTACGTCCCGTACGCCGTCGACCGGGTCGTAGACGAGATGCGGATCGGCGAGAGGGGCTGGACTGTCGCTCATCCCCCCATTGTGGCCGCATCCGGTGCCCGCCAGGACCGCGCGTCCCCTGTCGGGGTGCCGGACCGTCGTTCGAACCCTCGGCACTTGTGGTCGCCCAGGCGGGCCGACGCTCAGTCGGCCACCAGTTCCGCGAGCGCTACATCGAGGACGTAGGAGATCAGCAGCAGATCGTCGAGGCTCATGTCGTCGACACCCCGCTCGACTTGGTCGATCCGGCTGGGGCCGAGTCCTGTCGCTCTGCCAAGATCCTCCAGGCTGAGTTTCTGTGCTTCCCGCGCGGCGCGGATATTCGCTCCCACCGCACGAAGACGGTCGACGAGCCCGTCGGGCGAGGTATCGGATGGCATGGGCGCACTCTATTCCGCGTGATCGTCACTTGAGCTTCGCCTGGATCGGACCAGCCTCCACCGCAGGGTCGGGCTGCCCCCTTCGTGAGGGGGCAGCCCGTGGTGTCACCGGATGCGGCGGTGGACGTTCTCCTTCTCGCTCTCGCCCGGGGTGGCGTCCGCGATCCAGGGGCCTTCGCCCGAGGGGTCGATGACGCCCTGCTCCAACCATTCGTAGGCGCCGCCCAGGACGCCCTTGACCACCTTGTGGTCGATGTCGTCGGTGTTGGTCCACAGGCGGCCGAAGAGTTCCTCGACGCGGATGCGGGACTGGCGGCAGAAGGTGTCGGCCAGTTGGTAGGCCTCGCGGCCGTGGTCGGTGGTGGTGCGGAGCAGTTCCGCCCGGACGACGGCCGCGCTCATCGCGAAGAGTTCGGCGCCGATGTCGACGATCCGGCCCAGGAAGCCCTGCTTGGTCTCCATGCGGCCCTGCCAGCGGGACATCGCGTAGAACGTGGAGCGGGCGAGCTTGCGGGCGCCCCGTTCGACGTAGCGCAGGTGGGTGGCCAGGTCCGGGTGGCCCGCCGGGTGGAAGTCGCCGAAGGTGCGCGGGAGTTGGCCCGGGCCGGCAACCAGTTTCGGCAGCCACTTGGCGTAGAAGACGCCCGCGTTCGCGCCCGCCTTCGCCTTGTCGGAGAGGGACTTCTCCGGGTCGATGAGGTCGCCGGCCACGGTGAGGTGGGCGTCGACGGCCTCGCGGGCGATCAGCAGGTGCATGATCTCCGTGGAGCCCTCGAAGATCCGGTTGATGCGCAGGTCGCGCAGGATCTGCTCGGCGGGGACGGCCCGTTCGCCGCGCGCCCGGAGGGAGTCGGCGGTCTCGAAGCCGCGGCCGCCGCGGATCTGGACCAGCTCGTCGGCGATCTTCCAGCCCATCTCGGAGGCGAAGAGTTTGGCGAGGGCGCCCTCGATGCGGATGTCGTTGCGGTCCTCGTCGGCCATCTGGGAGGAGAGGTCCAGGACGGCTTCGAGGGCGAAGGTGGTCGCCGCGATGAAGGAGATCTTCTGGCCGACGGCCTCGTGGTGGGCGACCGGCTTGCCCCACTGCTCACGGGCCGCCGACCACTCACGGGCGATCTTCAGGCACCACTTGCCGGCGGCCACGCAGGACGCGGGCAGGGAGAGCCGGCCCGTGTTGAGGGTGGTCAGGGCGATCTTGAGGCCCGCGCCCTCAGGGCCGATGCGGTTCGTGGCGGGGACCCGGACCTGGTGGAAGCGGGTGACGCCGTTCTCGATGCCGCGCAGGCCCATGAAGGCGTTGCGGTTCTCGACGGTGACGCCGGGTGAGTCGGATTCCACGACGAAGGCCGTGATGCCGCCCTTGTGGCCTTCCGACTTGGGCACGCGTGCCATGACGACCAGGAGGTCCGCGACCACGCCGTTCGTCGTCCACAGCTTCACGCCGTCGAGGACGTAGTCGTCGCCGTCGGGGACCGCCGACGTGGCCAGTCGGGCGGGGTCGGAGCCGACGTCGGGCTCGGTGAGGAGGAAGGCGCTGATGTCGGTGCGGGCGCAGCGCGGGAGGAACTTCTCCTTCTGCTCGGGGGTGCCGAACAGTTTCAGCGGCTGCGGTACGCCGATCGACTGATGCGCCGAGAGCAGCACGCCGATGGCCGGGCTGGCCGAGCCGACCAGGGCGAGCGCCTTGTTGTAGTACACCTGGGTGAGGCCGAGGCCGCCGTACTTGGGGTCGATCTTCATGCCGAGGGCGCCGAGTTCCTTGAGGCCGTTGATCACCTCGTCGGGGATCCGGGCCTCGCGCTCGATGAGGGCGCCGTCGACCTTCGTCTCGCAGAACGCGCGGAGCTTGGTCAGGAACTGCTCGCCGCGCCGGACGGCCTCGTCGGTGGGCATGGGGTGGGGGTGGATGAGGTCGAGACGGAACCGGCCCAGGAACAGTTCCTTGGCGAAGCTGGGCTTGCGCCAGGCCTGCTCGCGGGCGGCCTCCGCCACCTGGCGGGCCTCACGTTCGGTGACGACGGGTTTCTTGAGGGGTGGGGCGGACATGAGGCTCACCTCGCCGCGAATCGGGATCTTGTACCGGATGGGTACCTGAATGGTTACCGATGGGTGCTACTCGATCGTTGGTACCCGATCCGGGACGACCCCGCCACCCCTCGCGTGCGCGATCGGCTCCCTTCCGCCCTCCTCCCGCACCCCCTTCGAGCCCTGAGGAACGACGCGCTCAGCCGATGTTCACCGAGTACGCCTTCGTGTCCAGGCGCCCGGTTCCCTTGAAGACCTCGGTGCCCGCCTCGATGCCGGAGACGTACTTGTCGTTGCCCAGCAGCTTGCGGCGGACCAGGGCCTGGGTGAAGTCGTCCAGGTTCAGGGTCGCCTTGGTGGTGTTGGTGCGGCGGACGAAGGAGAACACCTTCCAGCCGATGTCACCGGTGTAGATGTCCCACATGGCCCCGCCGAGGCTGACGCTGCCGTACCTGGTGCCGAGCGGGCCCGCGCCGCCCTGCCGGTTGAGCCAGATCATGACCTCGTCGGTGGGCTGGTCCTGCCAGTCGGCGGTGTTCTTGGAGTGCAGCCACAGGTCGTAGGCGACGTTCATGGTGCCGGGGTTCGAGCTGACCGAGAACTCCCAGCTGGTCCGCACCGGCTTGCGGTCGCCGACCCGGACGGGCAGCTGGGTCGCCGCCTTGTCGACCTTCCAGCCCCAGTGCCAGCCGAGCACGCTGCTCGCGTACGACTTCACGTCGTGGTCCTTGCCCGTGGCGCTGTTGGCCAGGCTGTAGCTGGTGCCCCACGAGATCGTCGAACCCGACCGGGAGTCGTCCCAGACGCACTGGGTGCCGGTGGCCTTCTCGCGGTTCCAGACGTTGTTGTTCACGTAGTACTTGCCGAGCGTGATCGTGTCGAAGTCCGTGCACTTCCTGGCCTCCTCCCCCGCCATCGCCACGGTCACGGAGGCCCCGACCGCGAGAGCGGTGACGACGGCCGCGCCGATCTTGGCGGTACGGGTCAGGCGGGGGCGACGGTGTTGCATGGGGTTCCTTCCGGGGGCGGTGCGGTTACGGGTGCTGGTCGCCGCCGGACCCTCCAGAAGTTGCCGCCGAGTCCTAAACTGGGGGCGGCAAGAGCGCCCTGAAGGGGCGCGGGGAACTGCGCGAGAAGCCCCACGGAACCGCAGTCGCCACCCCACACCCTCCCCCACTACCCCTTGAGGTTCACGGCGAATTATCGAAGCGCTTCGACAACCTATGGACACCCACTCAGCGCCGGGCTACTGTCGAGCCACCCTCACTCGCCCGGTTCAGAAACAACGCGCAGTCGAAGCGCTTAAACACGCTTGGAGAGCTGGATGGTCACCCTCGCCGAGGTCGCCCAGCACGCCGGAGTCTCGGCGAGCACGGTGAGCTATGTCCTCAGCGGCAAGCGGTCCATCTCCGCCGGTACCCGGCAGCGGGTCGAGCGGAGCATCCAGGAGCTCGGCTACCACCCGAACGCGGGGGCCCGCGCCCTGGCGAGCAACAGGTCGAACATCGTCGCCCTGATGGTCCCGCTGCGCACCGACATGTACGTCCCGGTGATGATGGAGATCGCCATCGCGGTGGCCACCACGGCCCGTACGTACGGCTACGACGTGCTGCTGCTCACCGGTGAGGAGGGCCCGGACGCGGTGCGCCGGGTCACCGGCAGCGGGCTCGCCGACGCGATGATCCTGATGGACGTGGAGCTCGACGACGAGCGGCTGCCGCTGCTGCGCGGCACCGACCAGCCGTCGGTGCTCATCGGACTGCCGGCCGACAGCAGCGGTTTGACCTGCGTCGACCTCGACTTCGGGGCGACGGGCGCGCTGTGCGTGGAGCACTTGGCCATGCTCGGCCACCGCGACATCGCGGTCATCGGCGAGGCACCCGCGGTGTACGAGCGGCACACCGGTTTCGCCGAGCGCACCCTCGACGGACTGCGTTCCCGGGCAAGGGAGTTGGGCCTGCGCGTGCTGCACCGGCCCTGCGAGGGCGGCTACGACGCGATGGCCGCGACCCTGGCCCGGATCTTCGACGAACGGCCCGGCACCACGGGGATCGTCGTGCAGAACGAGTCCGCGGTGGAGCCGCTGCTCGCGCTGCTGCGGCAGCAGGGGCGCGCGGTACCGGAGGACGTCTCGGTGATCGCGGTCTGCCCGGACCAGGTCGCCGTGCAGGCCTCGGTGCGGCTGACGTCCGTGGCCATCCCCGCCCAGGAGATGGGCCGCCGGGCCGTGGAGCAGCTGGTCGCCAAGCTGGAGGGCCGGGACACCGACGAAGTGGTGCTCCTCGCCCCCGAGTTGACGGTTCGCGCGAGCACGGGGCCGCTGTCCCACACCGGCTGAGCCGACGTCGTAGTTCCTCTTCCGCTTCCTCCTTCGCTCCGCCCGCCTTCCTTCACTCCTCCCTTCCAGGAGACCTCTCGTGAATCAGCCTGCCGAGAACCAGACCCCGACGGGTGCGGTCAGCCTCGCCCAGTCCTCCCCCACCGTCGGCACGTTCCGTGAGCGGGACGGTGCCCTGGAGTGGAGCGGACGTCAGGAGACCCTGCGGATCGAGCCCTGGGGTCCGGACGCGGTCCGGGTCCGCGCCCGCCTCGGCGGCCCGGTGCTCGACGGACTGCCGGGCGCCCTGCTCGACGAGGCCGAGTCCACCGAGAGCAGCGTCAAGATCGAGGACGGGCTCGGGCGGCTGATCGTCGGCGCGCTGACCGTCGAGGTGAACGCGGAGGGCCTGATCCGCTACAGCCGCACGGCCGACGGCGCCGAGCTGCTGTCGGAGGCCCGCGCCCACTTCTGGTGGCCCGGCTCGCGCCTCTACACGGCCGTCGGCAACGGCTACCACCGCCTGGAGCAGCGGTTCGCCGCCTACGACGACGAGAAGCTGTACGGCCTCGGGCAGCACCAGCACGGGCGGCTCGACCAGAAGGGGCTGGTGCTGGACCTGGTGCAGCGCAACGCGGAGGTCGGCATCCCGGTGCTGACGTCCAGTCGCGGCTACACGCTGTTGTGGAACAACCCGGCGATCGGCCGCGTCGAGTTGGCCGGCAACGGCACCCGCTGGGTCGCCGACTCGGCCCGGCAGATCGACTACTGGATCACCGCCGGCGATCCGGCCGCCGCGCAGCGCCGCTACAGCGCGGCGACGGGCCGTACGCCGATGCTGCCCCAGTGGGCGGCCGGGTTCTGGCAGTGCAAGCTGCGCTACCGCACCCAGGACGAACTCCTCGCTGTGGCACGGGAGTACAAGCGGCGGGGCCTGCCCATCGACGTCATCGTGTGCGACTTCTTCCACTGGACGCATCTGGGCGAGTGGAAGTTCGACCTGAGCGAGTGGCCCGACCCGGCGGCCATGGTCCGGGAGCTGGACGAGCTGGGCATCAAGCTGGTGGTGTCCGTGTGGCCGTCGGTGTCGCCGCTGAGCGAGAACCACCCCGTGATGGAGCAGCGCGGGTACTTCATCGGGACGCAGTACGGCCCGATGGCGCACGCCGACTGGCCGGACAAGGAGGTCGCGTCGACGGTCCAGGTCGCCTTCTACGACGCGACGAACCCGGAGGCCCGGGAGTTCGTGTGGTCGCGGGTGAAGGAGAACTACCTCGACCGGTACGGCATCGACGCGTTCTGGCTGGACGCCTGCGAGCCGGAGCTCAAGCCGGGCTTCCAGGAGAACCTGCGCTACTGGGCGGGGCCCGGTCTGGAGGTCGGCAACATCTATCCGGCCGAGAGCGCGCGCACCTTCTACGAGGGGCTGCGGGCGGCCGGCGAGGAGGAGATCGTCTCCCTCAACCGGTCGGCTTGGGCGGGCAGTCAGCGGTGGGGGGCCGCGCTGTGGTCCGGTGACATCGGGACGGACTTCCCGACCCTGCGGCGGCAGATCGCGGCGGGGCTCAACACGGCGTTGTCCGGCATCCCGTGGTGGAACACGGACATCGGCGGCTTCCACGGGGGCGACCCCGACGATCCTGCGTACCGCGAAGTGATGGTCCGCTGGTTCCAGTTCGGGGCGTTCTCGCCGCTGATGCGGCTGCACGGGTTCCGGGAGCCCGGGATGCCGCTGGGGCCGGACATGACCGGCGGCCCCAACGAGGTGTGGTCGTACGGGGAGGAGGCCGGGGCGATCCTGGAGGCGTATCTGCGGCTGCGGGAGCGGTTGAAGCCGTATGTGCTGCGGGTGATGCGGGAGGCCCACGAGGAGGGACTGCCGGTGATGCGGCCGCTGTTCCTGGAGTTCCCCGAGGACGAGCGGGCCTGGTCCGTGGACGACGCGTATCTGTTCGGGCGGGATGTGCTGGTGGCGCCGGTGCTGGAGGCGGGGGCGACGGTCTGGACGACGTACCTTCCGGCGGGGGCGCGGTGGACGGACGCGTGGACCGGGGAGACGTACGAGGGGGGTCAATCGGTGACCGTCGACGCGCCGCTGGAGCGGATCCCGTTGTTCCTGCGGGACGGGGTGTCCTTGCCGATCGCCGAGTAGCGCGCCTGTGGTGGGGGTCGCGTGCGGGGGCGACTCCGGGGACGGCTCTGCGGCGTCCCGGTCTACGCTATGGCGCCACGGCCATCCCATGATCCTCAGGGGGTGTGCGCGACCCCTGAGTGAGCGGAGATGACAGAGGATGAACAGCCGTACGGGAGACTCTCGCGCAGTACGCGGGGGGCGGCCCGGTCGTGGGCGCGGGCCCGCGCGCAGACCGGTTCATCGGACGCGTACGACGATACGTACCACCGGCGGATACGGCGGCTACGCCGGGCCCGGCGGGTACGTGGATGCTCCGGGGGCGGTGCCGGCGCCCTCGGAGCCGGTCGCCCCCCGGGGTTTCCTGCCGGGGCCCGCGCGGCACATCGCCGTCTGGAGCGCGCTCACCCTGCTGGTGACGGGTGTGGTGTACGTGGGCGTGTGGATCTGTGTGACCTTCCAGACGGCGGTCACGCCGCTGCTGATCGCGCTGCTCGGTACGGCACTGCTCGGCCCGCTGTACCGGCGGCTGGTGGCGATGCGGTTCAACAGGTCCCTCGCCGCCGGGCTGACCTGCGCGGCCGTGCTCGTGGTGATGGGCGGGGCCGCGTACATCGTGGTGGCCGCGCTGATCGACACCGGTGACCAGATCATCTCCTCGCTCCGGGACGCGGCGAAGTCGCTCAGTGAGGAGTTCGGGCTGGCGGGGACGTCGTTGGACGACCTCGCGAAGAACGCCAGGCAATTGCTGTCGAAGTTCGGCGGCACCGCGGCCTCGGGTGTGCTCTCCGGGGTCAGCGCGGTCAGTGAGTTCGTGGCCAGCGCGGTCCTGGCGATGCTGCTGATGTTCTTCTTCCTGCGGGACTCCGACAAGGCGGTCGCGTCCCTGCACTCGCTCGCGCCGCGCGGCTCCGGTGACACCCTGGAGGTGATGGCCCGGCGCGCGTTCCGGGCGATCGAGGGCTATATGCGGGGGACGACACTCATCGCCTTCATCGACGGTGCCCTGATCGCCGTCGGCCTGCTGATCCTTCAGGTGCCGGGCGCGGTGGGGCTCGGCGCGCTGGTGTTCGTGGGCGCGTACATCCCGTATCTCGGCGCGTTCCTCTCCGGCGCGGTGGCGATCCTGGTCGCGTTCGCGGACCGTGGCCTCGTGACGGCGCTGTGGGCGGTCGGGGTCGTCTTCGCGGTGCAGCTGATCGAGGGGAACGTGCTCCAGCCGATGATCCACAGCCGGACCGTGCAGATGCACCCGGCGGCGATCCTGCTGGCCCTGACGGCGGGCGCCTCCATCGCCGGCATCCTCGGCATGCTGCTGGCGGTGCCGCTCGTCGCGGCGGCCACCGGGGTGCTGTCGGAGCTGCGGGCGCGCTACGGGGACGGGCAGGGGGCGCCTGTCCCGGTGGAGTAGGGACGACGCGACGGTCCCGGGGCCCGCGCCGGGCACCGGGACCGTCGGCGGACGCACAGGTGAACGTACCGGGGACCACTCCCCGTTTATGCTGGGGGTCCCAGCCGGTCCGACGAGACGCGCGCCGTCCGTCGCCCTCCCGGAAAGGACACACCTGTGCCCTCCACGCCGTCGGCCCTCGCCCTGGCCAATCTCTTACTCCGGCCCACGCTCCGTTCCCGTCGCGATCCGGACCGGGTTTTCGCGCGGATCCTCGACCGGGCCGGGTGGGCGGAGGGTGACGAGGACTTCGTGGACGGCTTCCGGGTCCTGCTGCGCGAGTGGGCGCAGGACCCGGGTCTGTCCCCGGTCGGCTGGCAGTCGGCGCAGGCCCACGCCCGCCGGCATCTCACCGACCGGGCCCGGATCCGGCGGCTGATCGCCGAGAACCCGGCCATCGGGGAGGAGCCCGTCGAGCGCCCGGTGTTCGTGGTGGGTCTGCCGCGCACGGCCACGACGCTCACCCACGGCGTGCTCTCCCTCTCGGACGACCATCGCTGCCCGCGGCTGTGGGAGTTGCTCGCTCCCGGTCTCGAACCGTCTCCCGAGCAGCGGCGGAAGGCCATCACGTCGGCGCGCCGGATGCTCGACGGCACCCATCGGCTCGCTCCGCGCTTCCGTGAGATCCACCCCATGACCGCCGAGGGCCCGGAGGAGGACACGTTCCTGCTGCCGCACGCCCTGGTGCCGCTGTCGCAGGCGCAGCTGCCGCGCTACCACGCCTGGCACTTCGAACGGGACTTCGTCCCCGACTACCGCCGCCTCAAGCAGGCGTTCCAGGTGCTCCAGTACGGCCGCCCGCGCCGCCGCTGGATCCTGAAGTCCCCCTTCCACACCGGCAATCTCGATGCCCTGTTCTCGGTGTTCCCGGACGCCACGCTGGTGTGGACGCACCGTGATCCGGTGACCGCCGTCGCCTCGTTCTGCAGCCTGGTCGAGGTGGGCATGGTCCTCTCCCGCCGCACGGTCGACCCGCACCACCTCGGCGCCACCTGGCTGGACCTGCTGAGCCGGTCGGTACGGCGGGGCCTCGCCGCCCGGGCCGACCTCCCCCGCGAGGCGGTGGTGGACGTGCCGTACTCCTCGCTCGGCACCGACCCGGCCGCGGGCGCCCCGAAGCTGTACGAGGCCATCGGCGCCCGCTGGACCGAGGCCGACGCCGCCCGGCTACCGCAGGCCGCCGCCCACTCCAAGGGCAGCCGGCCGCACCGCTACGACCTGGCCCGCTACGGTCTGACCCGCGAGGGCGTCGAGGCCGAGTTCACGGAGTACAACGCTCTGCGGGCCGAGGTCGACCGGGCCTGAGGACGGTGAACGCGCGGGGCCTCGGCCACCGACGGGGGAAAGGCTCCCCCACCGGCGGCCGAGGCCCGGTGTCCGTCCTAGCCGACGACCCGGCCCACCTCGATCCGGTCGATGTTCGGCGCCCAGGCGCCCGCGTTGCCGAAGGTCACCTTGTTGGCCCCCTTCTTCAGGTCGACGGGGACGCCCACGGTCCAGTAGTCGTCCCAGCCCCAGGTGTTCTTGAAGGTGACCGTGCGCGGTGCGCCGTCCCCGACCGTGATGTCCGCCGTGCGGGACATGATGTCGGTGTTGTAGGCGTGGCCGTTGTCGCGGCGGTCGTTGTGCGCGTAGTGGACGACGAGGACGTAGCGGCCCGGGGTCGGGGCGTTCACCGTGAACTCGGCGGTGGAGTCCGCGCTGTTGCCGAGCCAGCCGATGTACGAACCGGCCGAGGCGTACGCGGAGTCCACGAGCTTGGCCCCGCCCGCGAGCGTGGCCGTGGCGCCCTCGTACGTCAGGGTCCCGGTGGTCGAGCCGGCGCCCGTGACGTCGAGGGCGCGTACGGCGGTGTGCTTGGCGGTCGCGGTGATCCGGTTGTTGCCCGCGACCAGGTAGAGCCGCAGCGGCCGGTCGGGCACCGCGGCCACCGACTGGCCGTGCAGGGCGAGCGTCACCGGCGCCGACGCCCGGGGCACCACCCGGTAGTAGCCGTCGCGCGGGGCGTACACGTCGAAGACCGCCTTGTCGCCGGAGCGCAGCACGAGCGCGCCGGTGCCGACACCGGCCGAGGAGGAGTAGTCGTACGACGGCTTCCCGCTGACGTCGGCGAGCGTGGCCTCGTAGGAGGCGGCGGGTTCGGCGGTGCGGGCGGTGAGGTCGATCCGGTCGAGGGTGACCTCGGTGGCGCCCTTGGCCAGCGTCAACCGGTGGGTACCCGCCGAGAGTCGGACGGTGAGGTCCTTCTTGGCGCGGTAGGTCCAGTTCTCGGTGGAGGGGTAGGTGACCGTGACCGGTTCGCCGCCGTCGACGGAGAGTTTCTGGGTGGCCGGGGTCCCGGACTGGTTGCCGTAGAGGATCGCCAGGTCGTAGGTGCCGTCCTTCGGGACGGACACGGTGAAGTCGACCTTGCTGCCGGGCTGGTTGAGGGAGCCGACGTCCTTGGTGCCGGAGGCGGCGTAGCCGTTGGCGTTGCTGACCGTGCCCTGGGTGTAGACCTTGCCGTCGGTGATGGCGGCGTCCTCGGCCTCGTAGGAGGCGGTCCAGGGGACGGAGGGCCTGGTCGGGGTACCGGTGCCGCCCGGGGTGAGGACGACGCGGTAGGCCGACATCTTGTGCAGGCCGCGCAGCGGGACGGTGACCGTGCCGTCGTCCGCGATCCGCACCTTGGTACGGGTCAGGACTCGCGGGGCCGCGTGCTGACCCTCGTAGCCGGACCAGGCGGCCTCGGCGACGGTCGCGGTGACCGTGCGTCCGAAGAGGGAGCGGGGGACCTTCCGGACCACGACGTCCGTGTCACCGGCGGAGCCGCCGAGGATGACCTGGGCCTGGCGGCGGGAGGTGTCGAGGGAGGCGAGGCCCTGGAGGGTGTCGACGGTGTTCGCCTGCGGCGGGGTGACCTTGACGGTGTTCCCGGTCAGGCCCGCGTACCAACGGAACAGCCACCAGCCGCCGTTGGGAATGTTGGAGCGGACGACGTTGCCGTCCATGTTGCCGGCCGCGTCCCAGTAGGCCTGGTTGGCGAACACCTTGTTGCGCTCGAACATCGAGACCCACTGGACGAGTTGGCCCGGGACGGAGAGGTCGCGGCGGTTGGCGTACTCGTCGATGTTGATCTTCAGGGGCTTGATGCCCAACTGCCGTTCGATGGAACGGTAGTTGTCGTAGTGGCCCTGGAAGTCGCGCAGCGAGCCGGAGCCCAGCTCATGCCAGGTCATGATCTGCGGCAGGACGTTCTCGCGCTGGGCGAAGGCGAGGAAGTCGGTGATCAGGCGGGTGTGGTAGGCGGCCTCGTTGGGGCCGGCGATCCGGGCGTGGGGGTCGATGGCGCGGATGCGCTGGTAGACCGTCTTCCAGTCGCGGAAGAAGCGGTCGCGGTTGATCTCGTACTGCGCCTGGTCGGCGACGTCGAGCTTATACCAGATCTGGTCGGGCTCGTTGAACGGGATGTAGACGAAGCGGTCGCCGTTCGGGTCCGCCGACACCTCCTTGACGATCTTGTCGACCTTGGGGAGGTAGTCGTCGATGCCGAGGTCCTCGTAGGGCCACTTGGCGTAGATGTCCTGCATCATCACGTTGATCTCGCCGCCGCCGTTGCGGAAGAACGACTTGGAGACGGTGAGCGCGTCGCCGTTGGGGTGCTGGGCGCCGCCCTCCGGCTTCTGCGAGATGCTGGTGATCTTCAGCGGTGCGAGGGCCGCGTCGCTGGGCACCCCGTCGTCGCTGAGCCCGTACAGCGCGCCGTTGGCGCCGCGCATCACCGGGCCCTCGGAGGCCGAGAGGTCGACGGTGAGGCGCTGCGGGTCGGCGGCCGCTGCCGCCGCTGCCGATCCGGTGGCGGGGAGGGTGCTGCCTGCCATGGCGGTGACTCCAAGTAGTGCTGTGACCAGGGCGGTTCTGGTACGGGCTCGCAGGGGGGTGCTCGTACCGGTGTGGGGGCTCACGCTGCTGGACCTCCGGTCATTTGACGGCTCCACTGGTGATTCCGGACACGATCTTTCGCTGGCCGACGAGGAAGACGGCGACCATCGGCAGGCTCATCACCACGACGTACGCGAAGACGAGATGCCAGTTGTTGAGGTAGAGCTGGGCGCTCGCGACCTTGTAGAGGTTGAGCGGGAGGGTCGCCCGGTCGCCGCCGCCGAGGACGAAGAAGGCGTAGAAGATGTCGCTCCAGGCGTAGAGCATCACCATGATCGTCGCGGTGGCGATGACGGGCCGGAGGAGCGGGAGGACGATCCGGGCGAAGATCCGCAGCGGCTTCGCGCCGTCGATGCGGGCCGCTTCCTCCAACTCCATCGGGATGGCGCGGATGAAGCCCGTCATGAAGAAGATCGACGTGGAGAGGTACATCCCGGTGTAGACGGCGATCATTCCGGGCCGGGTGCCCGCCAGGCCGAGCTGCCGCAGCTCCATCACGACGGTGATGACCGCGGGCGGCAGCAGCAGCCCGCTGATGCACAGGGCGTACGCCGCCGAGACCAGCTTCGACTTGCGGCGGGCGAAGACCCAGGCGGCGCCCGCGCCGAGGATCAGCACGAGGACCACCGAAGGGACCACGACCAGCAGGGAGTTGAGGAGGCCGCGCAGCATCTCGCCCTGGGCGACGGCGTCCTCGTAGTTGGCGCCGGGCTGCCAGTGCGCCGGCGGGTCCAGGTTCGGCCTGATGGCCTCGGCCTGCGGCTTGGCGGAGGTGACGAGGACCAGCCAGAGCGGAATGGCGACAGCCACGGCGGCAAGGGCGACGACCAGAGCGGGGCGCCCAATGCGCCACAGGCGTGGGCCGACGGCTGGTACGCTCCGTGATGTGCTGAGCGAGAACCAAGCCAGCACATCAACCTCCCTTCTTCGGGGACCGGGCTGGTTCCAACCCGGCTGGTGTTGATCGTGTGAGTCTCGATCGCTCGTCGAGTGGTCGAGCAACGTGAGCCAGAAATCCTTCTCGCCCGCGAGGAGGAGGGTTCAAAGCAGCTGCTCCCTTCGCCTCAGGCCGAAGACCAGCGGAACCGCCAGTGCCGCCACGATGAGGAAAAGCACCAAACTCATCGTGGCGGCCTGCGCGTACAGGCCCTGGCCGAAGATCCGGAACATGTAGATGTTGAAGACCTCGGTGGAGGCGGCCGGCCCGCCGCCGGTCGTGGCCTGCACGATGTCGAAGGTGTTCATCGAGCCGATGAGCGCCGTGGTGACGTTGAAGGTGAGCGCGGGTGCCAGCATCGGCCAGCGCACCGACCAGAAGGTCCGCCAGGGCCCGGCCCCGTCCATCCGCGCGGCTTCGAGCATGTCGCCCGGGATGCCCTTCAGTCCCGCCAGATAGATCAGCATCGACAGGCCCATCCACTTCCAGCCGTGGATGAGGGTGACCACGACGAGCGTCCAGGTCGTCGAGCCCAGCCAGGGGATGTCGGTGCCCAGGACCGCGTTGACGGCGCCGTCCTGGTCGAGGAGCGCCTGGAAGACGTACCCGGTGGCGAGGGCCGAGATCAGCACCGGCAGGAAGAAGACGGCACGGAAGAACCGGTTGAAGCGGGTGTCGTCCTCCAGCAGCAGCGCCAGCACCAGCCCGAAGGCGTTCTGGAAGACGGCCGCGAGCAGCGCGTACAGCAGGGTGGTGCGGATCGCGCGGACGAGGGTGCCGTCGTCGGCGATGGTCGTGAAGTTGTCGAGGCCGGTGAAGGCGATGTCCGGGTGGTACGAGGACCAGTTGGTGAACGGGTAGTAGAAGTTGAGCAGGTTGGGCACCAGGAAGAAACCCGCGAAGACGACGATCGCGGGGAGCGCGAACCACCATGGGTGGTGCACGGCGGCGCGGGGCAGCCGCCCCACGCCCTTGAGTGCGCCTGGCGCCGGCGCCTGCTTGCGCGCGCTGCGTACGACTGTGTTCGCCATGGCTAGAAACCGGGCGCGCCCTGGGCCTTGGCCACCTGCGCGAACTGGTCCTGGATGGCCTGGGCGACCTGCTGCGGGCTCTTCTTGTCGAAGAGCATGTCGGCGAGGTAGAGGTGGGTGTCCGGGGCGACGATCGCCTTGGCCTGGAAGACGCCGATCGCCGTGGGCAGGGCCGCGACCTGGGCCTTCGACGCTTCGGGCAGACCGTCCGGGGTCGGCACGGACGGCTGCACGGACGGGATCTTCATCGCCTTGATGTAGTCGGCGTAGTCGGGGCCGAGCCAGAAGGCGAGGAACTGCCGGGCCGCGTTCTGCCGCTTCTCGTCACCGGTCCTGAACGCGACGACACCGTTGGTCTGGTCGGGCGAGTACAGGCCGGTGGCCGCCGAGTTGGCGACCGGGAACCAGCCGATCCTCTTGTCGATCTCCGCCGTGGAGTACTTGGCCTGCAACTGGCTCTGGAAGGAGGTGACGTTGAGGACCATGCCGGCCTCGCCCTTCCACAGGGCGTCGGCCTGCCCGGTGAAGGTGCCCGTCCGGTAGTTCTTCTGGGCGAGTCCGGCGTCGAGCAGCTTGTCCTTGTACTTCTTGATCGCGCCGACCACGACCGGGTCGGTCCACTTCTCCTTGTTCTCGTTCAGGCCCGCCCACCACTGCTTGTCGAGGTCGGTGAGCTGCACCTGCATCTGCCACTGGAGGGGCCACTTGTCGCCGCCGGCCTCGTAGAAGGCGGCCGCGTCCGTGTCGTCGACGACCTTGTGGCCGAGGGCGAGGAGTTCGTCGTAGGACTTCGGGAAGTCCTTCTCGGTGATGCCGGCCTGCCGGAAGACGTCCTTGTTGTAGTAGACGCCGAGCATGGCGGGGCTCGTGACGATGGCCGCGTACCGCTTGCCGTCGATGCCCCCGAGCGACTTCTCCGTGTCGCCGAGCTTGGAGACCCACTCCTCACCGTCGAGGGTGAGCAGGTTCTGCTGCGGCTGGATGAAGGGGAGCGTGGAGACGGAGGGCTGCCAGAACATCAGGTCGGGGCGGTCGCCGGAGGCCAGTTTCGTCGGCACGTTCGACTCGTAGGGGTCCGGGACGGCCTGGGTCTCCACCTCGGCGCCGGTGGCCTTCTCGAAGGCCTCGATGACCTGGCGCGGCGCGGTGACCGTGTTCTGCGCGGTCCACATGGTCAGCTTCACGCCGTCGAGCCGGGCGGTGGGATCGACGGCCGTCCGCCCGGTGTCCGAGTCCGTGCCGGAGCTCCCGGCCGTGGGATCGCTGCACGCGGTGGCGGCCAGGCCGAGGGCGCATATGAGGGCCAGCGTCGGGAGAGCTCTTGTTTTCATCACGTGCCTTTCGAGAACAACAGGTGGTTCAGGGCAGGGCAGGATGCGGAACAGCTGTGCACATGCGGGGAGTTCGGGTGGGGTGCCCGCAGGCGTCGAGCGGAGTGTCCGTGGTGGCTGGGGGCACCGGGAGGTTCAGGCCCGCGCGGGTGGGGGCCCGACGCTCTCCCGCACCACCAGTTCCGGTACGGAGACGGGGTGCGGGGCGATCTGCGCGGACTCCTCGACCACCCCGTGCAGCAGGGCGAACGCGGCCCGCCCGAGTCCGGTGAAGTCCAGGCGCACTGAGGTGAGGGACGGGGTCAGGTAGGCGGAGTGCGGGGCGTCGTCGAACCCCGCGACACTGACCTCCCCCGGCACGGACCGCCCGGCCTCGTGCAGCGCGCGCAGTACGCCGAGCGCGAGGTCGTCGTTGCCGCAGAGGATCGCGGTGACCGCCGGGTCCCCGGCCAGTCGGCCACCTGCGGCGTGACCGCCCGCCGGGCCCCAACTGCCCTGCACCGGACGGGGTTCGGGCGCCCCGGCCTCCCGGAGCGCCTGCCGCCAGCCGGTGGTACGGGCGCTGGTCCGCCGGGTGCTGGACGGGATCGCGACATAGTGCACGGTCTCGTGGCCGAGGGAGAGGAGGTGGCGGGTCGCCTCGTACGCGGCCTCGCGGTCGTCGGTCCACACCCACGGGCGGTCGCCGCCGGGCGGGGCCGCCGGAGTCTCCACCACTCCCACGACCGGGAGTTCGGCGGGCACGGCACCGAGGGCCGCGACACCGGCCGGATCGTAGGCGATCACGATGAGACCACCGCCCGCGTCCGCCGCGCGCTGCACCTCGGCGGCGACCGCGGTCTCGTCCGCCGATTCGAGGACACCGATGCCGACCGCGTACGACGCCGACCGCGCCGCCTCCTCGATGCCCTGGAGGATCGAGGCGTAGCCGTAGTGCGTGGTGTTCGCGGTCAGGACGGTCACCGCCCGGCTGCGGCCGCTGGCCAGCGCGTGCGCGGTGGCGTTCCGCCGGAACCCCAGCTCGTCGATGGCGGCCTGCACCCGCTCGCGGGTCGACTGCTTGACGCTGGGGTGGTCGTTGATCACCCGCGAGACCGTCTGGTACGAGACCCCGGCGGCGGTCGCGACGTCCCGGATGCTCGCAGGGCGCCTTGTGTGACCGGTCACATTCATGTCAGGATTGTGACCGGTCACACAGCAGGCGTCAAGAGAACGTAACGAGAGATTCGCGTGGGCGCCTCCGGCTGCGGACGGCCCACGGGCAGGTGACTCGGACGGCTCGGGAGGGGAAGCGACGTGGACTCGGGTGCGAACGACTTCGGTGGGAGCGGTCCGACGGGCGGCCGGAGGGGCGGGGCGACGGGTGGCCGGGCGGGAGA
>NZ_JARGEE010000011.1:0-51140 GCF_033794485.1 Streptomyces sp. MB09-02B | reverse complement strand
GTCGGGTGGCAGGCAGGGGCGGAGCGGACGCGGCGCAGGTGGTCATCACCGTGCCAGGCGAGGCCGCTGTCCGTACGAACATTCCGGTGGTCCGTGACCGGCGTGCCTCGCGGGGGCGGTACCTGGCGCTGATGACCGGCCGGGAGGCGCCCGGTGAGAGCGGGTGGTTCGCCGCGTACCGGGTGCCGGCACCCGAGGCGGGGGTGTACGCGCTGACCGCCGTCGCCACGGCTCCCGTCGAGACGGCACAGGTGGAAGCAGTCGCCTCGTACATGCGACTGCGCGTGAACGACGGCCCGTTCACCGAGATCGCGCGTTCACAGCCGCTCTGGTACGAGTCGCGCCGCGCCTGGGGGGACCTGTCCGTGCTCGAACTCGGCGAGGTCGAGCTCCGACACGGCGAGAACACGGTCACTTTCCGCGTCGGCGAGGCCGTCCCCGTCGACCACGCCATCGCGTACGTGCTCCGGCTCGACCATGTCACGTTCACCCTGCGGCGGCCCCGGGCCGGGCAGCCCGTGCCCCGTGAGGTCTCGGTCCCCGTCCACCGTCACGGCGATCCCGCCCCTCCCTTGAGCGTGCGCTTCGACGGCCACGCCGTCCGCACACATCAGGTGCGCTACACGGTCACCGACCATCACGGGCAGTGTGTGGCCGACGGTCAGGCGACCCTGCGTGCGGGGAGCGCGACGGCCACCGTCCTGCTCCCCCGGCTGCCGCCCGGGCACTACCGGGTGGAGGCCAGGGGCGTCACCGGGCAATTCGCCTGCCTCCCGCGGCAGTTACCCGTCACCGGCGCCGCGAGCCGGTTCGGGGTCAACATCTGGGTGTCCTCTCTCGTACCACCGTCCCGGATCGACGCCTTCGCCGACGCACTGCGGCGGATGGGCGCGGGCTGGGTGCGCGACGGTCAGTCCTGGCCCGCCGCCGAACCGGCACCCCGCGTGTACGACACCGTGCGCCACGACCGCGTCACCCGTGCCCTGCGCGCGCACGGACTCGCGGTCTGCGACGTGGTCTCGTCCGCACCGGAGTGGGCGATGACCGAGGCGTCGCTGCCGCTCCCGGCGGACCTTCGCCACGCCTACCACTACGCCCGCCGCCTGGCACACGCCGCCCCGGAAGCGATCCAGCTGTCCAACGAGCCCGACGTCGACACCACGCGCAGCACCGGCGACGCCCACGCTGCGTTCGTCAAGGCCCTCGCTCTCGGCATCAGGGACGCCGCCCGGGACCTGTCCGAGGACGACATCGACGCGGAGCCGCCGCTGGTCGTCCTGCCCGGCATCGCGCAGAGCGGCACCTTCCAGGACCTGATGATCGACAACGACGTCGTACGGTACGCCGACGTCTGGGCTTTCCACGGATACCCGGACCCCGCCGAGAAGGACGACCCGCGGTTCCCCGGCGCGGCGGACGAGCAGCACGAACTGGCCGGCCGACGCGGGGCGTCGGGCATGCCGCTGTGGATGACGGAGTGCGGTGCCTTCCTGGAGGCCCGCCCGTGTCACGACCTCACGCCCGCCCAGGAGGTCGTGCAGGCCCGATACGTCGTCCGTTCCATGGTGGAGGGGCTAGCCGCCGGAAACGCGCGGCAGTTCTGGTTCGCGGGACCGCCCCTTCATGACGACGGCGTGTACTTCGGTCTGTTCGACCGGCGGTTCCACCCCCTGCCCTCGTACACGGCCTTCGCGGTGCTCACCTCACTGCTCGGTGCGGCCCGCTTCGTCGGCGCCGTCCCCGAACTGCCCGACGGCGCCGTGGGGTTCGTCTTCGACAGCGGGCGCGGCGAGCGGGTCACCGTCCTGTGGGCGCCGGAGCGAGTACGGGTCGACCTGCGGGGAACCGCCTACGACCTCATGGGTCGCCGTGTCACCACGGTCACCGCCTCGCCCGACCCCGTCTATGTCGTCGTACCGTCCTGCGCCCCACCGGTCGACCTCGCTCCCCGGCCCGCGCGCCATCTCCTCTCCCCGGCCGAGCACATCGTCCTCGGTCAACGCTTTGCGGCGCGGAACGCCGCCCCCGGCAAGGACAACGGCGACGCCCCTCCCCCGCTGGGCTACCGCCTCGGGCGTCGTACGCGCATGACGGTCGACGTCTACAACTTCGACGGCTCGGCGCGGCACGTGACGCTCACACCCCGCCCAGCAGCAGGCTGGTCGGTCCGACCACGAGGAGCGCCCCGTGTCCGGGTGCCGGCCCAGGGCCGTACGGGCGTCGACTTCACGGTCACGGCCGACCGTTCCGTGTCCCGCCGGACCGACCAGCGGCTGACGTTCACCGCGGTCCTCGACGACGGCAGCAGGGTGCCGGACTCCGTGGCGCTCGTCCACCTCAAGTGACGTGGTACGCGACCGGCGACCTCCACCGGCCCACGGCGCGGCGCGGCCATCGTCGACAGCCCAACCTTCGGCGGCATCACCGGCTGGGCCGACCGATCCTGGCTCCGGCGCAGAAATGGCGGAGGCTTATGCCACTTCCGGCAGACGGTCGAGGCGATCGCGGTCCACCGGGGTCAGTTCGAGACGCTCCGCGGCGAGATTCTCCTCCAGGTGATCGGTCCGGGCGGTGCCGGGGATCGGGAGGATGACGGGTGAGCGGCCGAGGGGCCAGGCGAGCGCCACCTGCGTGGGGGTGGCGTCGAGCCCGCTGACCATGTGGCCTGCCGTTCTCAGGAGTGGAAGCGCGTCAGCAGGCCTGGCCGCCGGGCGCCGTCGCGTCGGCGACCTCAGGGGCTGTCGGTTTCGTGGGTGTGGGAGGCGTGCGATAGGCGCGGAGGGGCGCGTTGGTCGCGGACACGGTGGCGATCGCCAGGACGGCGGACAGTCCGCCGAAGACCAGGGAGAAGGAGGCAGAGGTCACCGACGCCAGCAGGCCGCCACGGAAGTTGCCGAGTTCGGGGCCCGCCACACCGATGACGTGTTCCACCGAGGAAACCCGCCCTCGGTACGCGTCCGGCGTCTCCAGCTGGACCAGCGCACCGCGGGTGACGACGGACACGGTGTCGGCAGCGCCCGCCACGGCAAGGCAGCACAGCGCCAGCCACAACGGCCCCGCCAGACCGAAACATGCCAGTGCCAGGCCCCAGACGGCGGCCGCGGACAGCTGTACCAGGCCGCCACGGCGCCAACGCGTCACCGTGCCGGAGAGCAGACCCGCCGTGATCCCGCCGACCGCGACGGCGGAGAGGAACAGGCCGAGGGTCTGCGGGTTCCCGCCGAAGCGGGTCTCGTTGACCAGCGGGAACAGCGCGACGGGCATGGCGAGCAGCGTGGCGGAGAGGTCGGTGGCCATGGAGCCCCACAGCGTCGGGCGCCGCAGGACGATCCGCCAGCCGCCACGCTCCGGCCGGCGCCTGCCGCCTGCCGCTTCGGCTCCTTCGGGCCGCACGGCAGGCAGGCGGATCACCGTAAGCATCGCAACTGCCGTGGCCACGGCCTGGGTTGCGTACGCGGCAGGGAGATCCCAGCGGGCGATGATCAGTCCGGCCAGGGCGGGGCCGGTCAGCATCGCTGCCTGGAAGGAGACGTTGGTCAGCGCGAGTCCGGCCGCGACCTGGTCGCCCGGCAACAGCCGGACCGGGAAGGTGCGCCGGGCAGGAGCTCCGAGGGCGCCGCAGCTCGTCCCCAGGGCCACCAGGGCGAGCAGCACCAGCACGTTGCGGTTGTCCGCCAGGGCCTGGGCACACAACCCTGCGGCGGCCAGCAGTTGGCCCGCGGTGGTGGTCCGCACCACCGCGCGACGGTCGAAGGTGTCGGCCAACGTGCCGCCGAGCAGCCCGAACAGCACCATCGGCAGACCGGTGGCGAGCCCGATGGCGCCGGTGCCCACGGGGCTGCCGGTCAGGTCCCAGACCTGGGCCAGCACCGCCACGGTGGCTATCTGCCCGCCGAGTTGCGAGACGGAGGTGCCGATCCACAGAGCACGAAACGGCTGGCTGCCGCGCAGCGGGCGGGTGTCGAGGAACCGGATACGGACGCGCCGTCTCATCGCGGTGGTTCGACGAGGTGCTGGAGGATCCGCTCCCGCATCGACCGGTGCCGCAAGGCCCGCCGCACCTCCTCGACAACGGTGGTCATCGCGTACGGGAGTTCGCTGTCCAGCTCGGCGACCGTCGCGTGGGTAGCACGCCACTCCGCCTCCAGGAACGGCACCAGCGCTCGCCCGCGCTCGGTCAGGCCGATGCGCCGGGTGCGGGCGTCTGGCCCCGGCTCGGAGGTGACGAGATCCTCCTTGCGCATGGCGGCGATGGTCTGACTGACGGCGGAGTGCGAGCGGCCCAGGGACTGGGCGAGCTCGCGGATGGTCAGTGGTCCGGTATGGGCGAGCCGGATCAGCGGATAGGCGAAGCGAGGCCGCACCCCCTTGATGCCGCGCTCGACGTACACCTGCTCGATCTCGGCGTCCATGGCCGCCAGAAGCTCGTGCAGAGAGTGCCAGGGATCGGGTAGCGCTGTGGGATCTGATGATGTCACAGCGCTAATATAACAGCACTAATATAACAGCGCTACGATGATTCGGCGCACTGTGGCGGGGACACCCCACGACCGCGACCGCAGCCGCGACCGCAGCCGGCTTACCCGTCGCTCGCCGCACCGCATCCAGCCGGCCCGCTCACGGGCCAGTGGGGGTTAGGCATGCCGTCATCGCCCATATGCGCCCGTCGCCAGATCGAGTTCCAGCTGTACGAGGTCTCCGGCACGAGCTGGTGCCTGCGTCCGCACGAACACCGCGCCGGCGCCCACGCGCACCGGCCGCACAGCTCGACCCAGCCGTGTCCGGTCGAGTGCTGCTCCGGTGGTCCCTCGTCACCGCACGCCGGGCAGCCCGGCAGCTCGGCACCGTCCAGAAGCGCGTTCTGCCGCCGGACGTACTCGGGCAGACGCAGCGACGGGTGGTGGAACGGGGCGTCGTACCAGGCGCGCTCCGATCCCTCCCACCAGCCCCGCAGCCACCACGGACGGGGGTCCGGCACGGCCCGCCTCCCGGCCCGCTTCTCAGCCCGGCGCCGCGCGGCGTACTGCTCGGCCCGCGCGAGCCACAGCACCCGAGCCTCGTGCAGTTCCTCGACCGCCCGCACCAGCGCGTCCGGATCGGCATGCAGCCGCCGGGGAATCGCGGCGCTGAGGGTGAGGTGGTGGTAGGTGGCCCGCAGGCCGTAGGGCGCGAAGACGGTGAGGCAGGTGCGCAGCGCGCTGTGCCGGCGATGGAGCGGGAGTCGGGCGTCGCACACGCGCGCCCGGTGGGTCAGGAAGCTGGTCACTGTGCGGGCTCCAGATCCAAGGCCCGAGCCAGGGCCGCGGTGACGGCGGCGGCGTGTGCCGGCAGGTGTTCCCCGGCCCAGTTCCCGGCGAGGCCGAAGAAGTCCCGCAGGTCCTGCTCAGCGCCGGTGACCAGCGCGCGCACCTCGTCCACCGGCAGCTCGATCACCGGGCTGCCGTCCTCCGCGTGGACGTCGAACGTCAACCGGACGGTGGAGCCGACGCGTTCCGCCGCCGAGGACGGGTCATGGCCGAAGTAGGCGCTGCCGGTGCCGTCGAGCACCTCCAGCCAGTCCCGCCACGTCTCCAGGCCGTTGCAGCAGCTCGGGTCGATGTAGACGGTGCCGGTGGCGTCGTCGGTCACGCGGAACCCCCCGGCGGCGAACAGGTCGGGCATGGTGAGCAGCCCGTGCAGGAACGCGCCGAGCGGGTCGGTCGGGCACGGCCCGTGGTCCTCCTCCGGCTCGACGTCGTTGCACTCGGCGATCCGCATGACCGCGGTGCCGACCTCCGCCGGAGTCAGGTCCCCGTCCAGCACGAGATAGCCGTAGGACTCGTGCTCGCCGACGGGCCAGAGCGCGAAGCCGCCGACGGCGAAGATCTCCAGAACGGGTTGCATCACCATCACACGGAGATGATCCCGGACCCGCTGTCGCACCACCACGGGGTTTCGCTGCGGCAGCGGGCGCAAGGCAGGGGGGCTGTCGCCCGGGCACAGAGGTGCTGCCGCCCGGGCACAGGGGTGCTGTCGCCCGGGCATGAGGTCGCGTTGGCCGGGCGGCCGTCTTCACACAACCCTTCGTCCACCTCGCGAGTCACATCCGCGTACGACCTTCACCCTCGTTTCCCCCTTCTACCACGGGAGTTCACCGTGCGCGCTCGCACCCTGGCCGCCACCGCCGTCGTCGCGGCCCTCACCGCTGCCGGCCTGACCCTGCCGCTCGCGGGGAGCGCCGCGGCCGCGTCGGCCGCGCGCTTCGACTTCAACGGCGACGGATACGCGGACATCGCGGTCGGCATGCCTGACGCCACGGTGGGCGGGAAGGCCGGAGCCGGCTACGTCAGCGTGATCTACGGCGGCCCGCAGAGCCCCAGTCAGTCCACCGGCGTCATCAGCCAGGCCGAGACCGGCATACCCGGCACGCCCGAGGCGGGCGACCGGTTCGGCTCCTCCGTGGTGCCCGTGGACGTCGACGGCGACGGTGTCTTCGAGTTGGCCGTCGGCGCGAGCGGCGAGTCGCTCACCTCCGACCAGCTCAAGGACGAGGGCACCATCACCGTCCTGGACGGCTCGGGGTGGAACGTCACGGGCACCACCGTGGCCCGGGGCACATCCGAGTACAGCAACGTCGGCCTGACCATCGCCACGGGTGACTACGACGGCGACGGCGACGCCGACCTCGCGTACGGCGAGAACGGCGAGGAGAACGGCGCGCTCCGGTTCCGCCCGGGCCCGCTCACCGGCGACCCGGTGACCACCACCGCCGTGCGCCGGTACAGCATCGGCGGCCACACCCTCGACCTGGCCACCGGCGACTTCGACGGCGACGGCAGGGACGACCTGGCCGCCACCTGGCGGGCTCTGGAGGACTCCGGCACCTACATCACCCGGTGGAACGACCAGGCCACACCCGCGCAGTGGTGGGCCGACTCCGACCGCGGCAGCGCACTCGCCGCCGCCGACTTCGACCAGGACGGCACCGACGACCTCGCGGTCGGCCTCGTGCAACCCAGTACCGAGTCCGACACGACGCATTGCCAGGACCGCCTCGGCGGTGCGGTGCTCGTGTTCAAGGGCTCGAAGACCGCGAAGTTCGGTGCCGGGAGCGAGTGCGTCACGCAGTCCAGCCCGCAGGTCGGCGGCGCCGCGGAGGAAGGCGACGACTTCGGCGCCGCGCTCTCCGCCGGCGACCTGAACGGCGACCACCGCCCGGAACTGGTCGTCGGCGTGCCCGGTGAGGACGTGGGCACCCTGAAGGACGCGGGCGGGTACGTCGTCCTGAACGGCACGGAGCAGGGTCTCCACGGCGGTCTTGCCCGCAGCCAGAGCACCCCGAACATGCCCGGCGCCGCCGAGGCCGGCGACCGCTTCGGCGCCCAGGTCACCGTCGGCGACTACAACCGCGACGGCCTGGGGGACACGGCGGTGAGCGCGCCCGGGGAGAACGCCGGCGAGCCGAAGTCGGGCGGCGTCTGGTTCGTACCCACCAGCACCGAGGAGACGTACCCGCTGGGCAAATCACTGACCCCGTTCGGCTTCGCACTGCCCAACGGGGCCATCAAGTACGGCGAAGTACTGGGGCATTAGCTCATCGAGTTCGGTGTGGGTCCCTGACCGAACGCGCTCAGGGACCCACACGACCAGCGACAGGCGACCGGCGGGCAGCGGGCAGCGGGCAACTCACCGGCCGCGCCCGACGGCTCCAGCGTCGGAGTCGGCGTAGGCATCGGCGTCGGCGGGGCGGCGGGTGCGACCAGGTCCCGTGCGTGGCGGTCCCATGGCCGCGACGACGAGTTGTGGCGTTCGCGGTCGTCCGTCACCCGTAGGGCGGCAGGCCTCCCGGCCGGTTGCCCGTGAAGCGTTGGCCCATGGCGATCTCCTGGCCCACGACCGACCAGAGGGTCTCGTCGTCCTGGAAGGGGAGCGGGTCGATGGCGGTCGTCTCCTCACGGATGCGCTCTACCTCGTCGTCCAGGCGCTCGAAGTCGGCTTCCTCGTCGACGTCGTCGTCGCTGAACGTGAACTCCTCGAGCAGGCGCTGGAACCGGAGGGTGACCTGGACGAGGGAGGAGACGTCCGTGTGGAGTTCCCGGACCGTCTCCTCGTCGGGGTCGAACGCGTGCACCTGGCCGGAGACGGGGTCGAGGGCGAGGTGGGCGTTGAGCAGCCAGCCGATGACGGTCCACTCGCCCGCGCCCTCCGCGGCGTCCTCGAAGTCCCCGATGTCGACGACCTCGTGCACGAGAGAGAGTCGACCGGACTCCTCGTCGGCCTCCCGCAGCCACAGCGTCCCGGTGGGGATGCCGACGGTCTGCAGGAGGCGGGCGCCCTCCGTGTCCGCGGTGGAGGGTGGGAAGGCGGTGGCGGGCAGGGCGGCGAGCCGGTCCTCGCCGAAGATGTCGGCGAGTTCGCTGCGGGTGACGTCGAAGAGCACGGCTCGACACTACGGCCCGGGAGGGTCGCCCGGCGCCGAGATCCACGCCCGTGCCGGGGACCGGGCCCCCGGCGTTCCGTCCACGGGGGGGCGAAGGGCGCCTACGGTGCGCTGCGGGGCGGCCGATAGCGTGGGGGCATGGCAAGGACGGGGAAGCGGCGGGTCCTGTACCGGCAGGGCAGCGGGTTCTGGCGGATGACAGCGAAGTGGGTGCTGGTCTTCGGAGCCCTGTACCTGCTGGACGGCGGGCTGTTCCGGTCGTGGGGCGACGCTCTGGTCTGGCCGCTGATCGGAATCCTGTTGTGGGTGCCGTTCGGGATCGGTGTCGTCTGGTACCCGAGGAAGGACCAGCGCGTCGAGCTGACGGCGCGTGAACTGCGGGTGCGGCGCAAGCGGCTGCCGATGAACAAGGTGAACCTGCTGCACGTGGCGCGGCTGTGGCTGGAGGGCCGATCGACGGCGGACGACCAACCGGTGCTGGAATGGGCACGGTTCGACCGGGTGGTGTGGGTGCCACTGCTGGACGGCCGGGCGTTCGGCGTGGAGTTCCGTGATCCTGCCGCGTTCGCCGAGGTATTCGGCGCCTTCGCGGTAGAGGCGTGCGGCGGGCCCGATGTCGTCCGCTCGAGAGCCGCGACGCGGGCTTACCCGGACCCGCTCCCGATACGGCCCCGCCGCACGGACGACGCAGGCTCCTGGCCGGACCTCCTGGACATCTTCGACTGACGGTCCCCAACCCCGGGAAAGGGGCAGCGCCGTCGACCTCCGGCCTCTGTGGTCGGACTTCTGTCGTCCGGCCTCTGCCGTCCGGCCTCTGCCGTCCGGTCTCTGTCGTTCGGCACCTGTAGCGGCGCGAGGCGACATCCCCTCAGTTGCGTGTCAGTTGCGTGAAGGCTGCGTGCTGCCTTCCTGGTTGGGCCGGACTGCCGCTGGGACCGTTTGAAGCGTCCCGGCCAGGCGCTTCGGCCGGCTCTCACCACCGCACGGGGCCGTCAACCCTGCCGTCGCCGCGAAGCCCAGGGGTCACTACGACGGCACAGGGCATAGCGGCAAGGACCTGTGGGAGTTCGGCTGAGACGACGAAGCGCGAACGCTGGAGACGAACTCGAATTGATCCGCTCGATCCGCGAGGAAGTCAGAAAGGGCTCTCGATGAAATCGTTGACCTCACGCTTCGTATCGGCGGCAACGGTGATCGCCGTCTCCGCAGGACTTCAGGGTGTCCTCCTGTCGGGCACCGCGCAGGCCGCCGACGCCTGGAGGCCGTGCAAGCCCGCCGGCTCGTACTGGGCACCGAACGACAAGGACGGCTCTGTCTGGGAACGGTACTTCAGTCAGAACGCAACCAAGCTCCGCCAGACGGCCTCCACCTCGGCCAGCGCGTGCGGCGAGGGACAGCCGACGCACAAGGTCGACCTGCACTGCTATCGCATCGTCGGAGGGGTGTACTGGAACTATGTCCGTGACGACACCACCGGCGGGTGGGCCGGGTGGGTTCCGGACAGCCAGCTCGAAGTGGTGAGCCAGGTGCCGTGCTGACGACGCATCCGGGCTGAGAAGGCGTTCTCTCCCGTTGTTTCATCCCGGGAGAGAACGAGCTCTTTCAGGCGTCGGTGCACGAGGGCCAGTGGTCCACCGCCCACTCCGGCCAACTCGGCGAGCCCGTCGGCGGGGTGGGGATCTCGCCCCCGGCGAGTTCGGCGGCGTCAGGAGCCTGGAACTGCTCCCGCCATTGGTCTACGTCGGTCTCGCTCATGGGAAACGTCTGGTCCGGTGTCGTCGCCTGGCGGTGCGCGATGCGGGCGAGCTGGACGTCCTTGTCCACGGGCACGTAGACCACCTGGCATGCTGCCCCTGCCGAGCGTGCCAGCCAGCGCAGTGCCGACCGTTCATCACGGCCCCAGAGTCCGTAGTCGAGCACGACGCTGGTCCCCAGCCGCAGCGCCTGGAGGGCGACCGAGATGAGCCGCCCTTCGAGTACCCAGCGCTTTCCGTCGGCCATCGAATCGCCGAACAGCGGGATCATCCAGTCGTCCGGGGTCAGCCGCAGTGCCCGGTGGGTTGCGGCGAGCTCTTTGGCCCGGGTGGTCTTCCCGGCCCCGGGGAGCCCGACCATCAGGAACAGGGTGGCGACAGGCGGATCCTGCGCCACGACGGGGCTTGCTCCGTGCGGGACGGGAAACGGGATTTCGAGCTGTGCATCGAAGAAGCGCTGCGACTGAGACATGACTCCCCTGATCAGGCAGGACGGCCCGGCAGCACAGCAAGAGGCGAGTGGCTGCCGGCAGGACGCTGATCCGGCGGTACGTCGTGGCACTGGCTCCGGCCGGGGCCGGCAACGAGGCCGCGGTCATGGGCGACCGCGGGTACCGCCGCTAAGCGGCGGTACGGGTGGTCATGGCAGCGCAGCAACACATGCTTTCACCCTAGTCGACAGCGTCGGCGGACCATCCAGGGTCGGCCACGGGCCACAGGCCACAGGCCACGTAAACCGCAGCCGAACCGGCCCCGCCCACCTCCTCCACCCAGAGCCACCAGGCAGGCGGCCCGTCCTCGCGGAGGGCCTTGTGGACGCCGGTGATGACCACGGTGATCAGGCACAGGGCGATGACGGGCTCGGCCCACAGGAAGGCGAACCAGTCCAGCACGCAGCCGATCGGGGGTGTGCCGGGAGCGGTGTTGCGCAACGCGGCGAGGGCGAACAGGGTGGCGGCCATCCAGGCCGGGCCGGGCCAGACCAGGCCCTCGGGGCCGGTCGTCAGGTACCAGGCCCCGATGAGCACGGATGCCGCGAGCTCCCACATCACCGCCATCATGAAGACCGCGAAGACCAGCGAGCTGCCCGATCGCGCCAGCCCCAGCGTCACCACGGCCTCCTGGCGGGAGGGCGCTGGTTCCGCGGAGACCGAGAAGAGCGTGTCGTGGCCGACCCGGAGCTCACCTGCCCGAACATCGACCAGTTCAACGCCCGCGCGCTCGGCCTGGTCTCCAACGCGCCGTCCACCGGCCGCATGCACGTCGAGGCGACCCGGGCCTGCCGCGACACCGTGGACGCCAAGGGCGCCGACCGCGCCGCCCCACCAGGCGTACGAGGTCGTCCGGTGGGTGGCCGAACACGGCACCGAGCACGGCTGGGACGGCGGCCTGCTCACCGTGGGCGGCCAGAGCGCCGGAGGGGCCCTCGCGGCGGCGGTGGCGCGGCAGGCGCTGGAGAAGGGAGGGCCCGCGATCGCTCTGCAGATCCTGCACTATCCCCCTCTGGACCTGGTCACCGATGCCCGGGACAAGCGCTCGGTCATCGCCAAGCCGCTGCTGCGCCCGTGGATGGCGGACATCTTCGACACCTCGTACGTGCCTGACCCGGCGCTGCGCGGTGATCCCCTGGTCTCCCCCGCCCATCCCTCCGACACCGCGGACCTGACCGGTATCGCCCCGGCGGTCGTCATCACGCCGGAGCACGAACTCCTCCGCGCGGAAGGCACGCGCTACGCCGAGCGGCTGCGCGGCGCCGGTGCGCTCCGTGACCACTGCGAGGTGCCGGGCGCCGACCACGGCTACGACAAGGACGACGCCGAAGTGGCCCGAGGCGTCTACGGCCTGATGGCCCAGCACGTGCGTCAGGCTGTGCACCCCGACTGATCGGGGGCGCGGTCGCGGATCGTCCGGGCCGGTTCCCGGGTCGTCGGGGGGGGCGGGCCCCCATCGGCGACCGCTTCCCGTATAGCTGAGTGGCCCCGTACCGCTCCGGCTCTTCATGACGGTCGTACGAGCCCCGCGTCGTAGGCGAAGATGACGGCCTGGACCCGGTCCCTGGCGCCGATCTTGGCGAGGATGCGGCTGACGTGGGACTTCACGGTGGTCTCGGCGAGGTGCAGGCGTTCGGCGACCTCGGCGTTGCTGCAGCCGGAGGCGACCGCGGTGAGCACCTCGATCTCACGCTCGGTGAGGGCTTCCAGCTGTCGCGCCTGCTCACGGGTACGGCCGGGCAGGCGTGTGGTGAAGGCGTCGATGAGTTTGCGGGTGAGCCCGGGTGAGATGACGGCGTCGCCGGCGGCGACCGCGCGGATCCCTGCGAGGAGTTCCTCGGGCAGGGCGTCCTTGAGGAGGAAGCCGCTGGCTCCGGCGCGCAGGGCGTCGTAGGCGTACTCGTCGAGGTCGAAGGTGGTCATGACGAGTACGCGGGAGCGGCCGCCGGAGGTGACGATGCGGCGGGTCGCCTCGATGCCGTCCATGCCGGGCATGCGGACGTCCATCAGGACGACGTCCGGGTGGAGTTCGGCGGTCATGCGGACCGCTTCGGCGCCGTGTGTGGACTCGCCGACGACGGTCAGGTCGGGGTGCTGTTCCATGAGCATGCTGAAGCCGAGGCGTTGCAGGGCCTGGTCGTCGACGATGAGGACAGTGGTCATGCCGGGTGCTTCTCCGTAGGCGTGGGCGTGTGGGTGGGTGGGGCGAAGTGCAGTTCCGCTCGGACGCTCCAGCCGCCCCGGGCGTTCGGGCCGGCGGTCACGGTCCCCTGGTAGAGCAAGGCTCGCTCGCGCATGCCGAGGAGGCCCTGGCCCCCGGCCTCGCGAGGGTGCCTACGGGGCGTACGCGGAGGGCCGCCGTCCTCGACGGCGACGCGTACCGCGTGGGAGGTCGCCACGACGGACACGTCGATCGTCGTGGTGGGGGCCGCGTGCTTGAGGGTGTTGGTCAGAGCTTCCTGGACGATGCGGTAGACGGTGAGTTGCAGGCCTGCGGGAAGGCCGGCGAGAGCACCCTCGGTGTGCAGGGTCACGGTGGGGCCGGCGGCCCGGATCCGCTCCACGAGGGCGTCGAGGTCGGTCAGGCCGGGCTGGGGTGCCAGCGGGGTGCCGCGGGAGGCGGTGCCGTCCTCGCGGAGAGTGCCGAGGAGCCGGCGCAGATCCGCCAGTGCGCCCCGCCCGCTGTCCGCGATGATCTGGAGCGTCTCGGCGCCCCGTCGGGGAGAGGACTCGACGAGCCCGGCCGCGCCGTCGGCGAGGCCGACGATGACGGCGAGGGTGTGGCCGAGGATGTCGTGCATCTCCCGGGAGATGCGTGCCCGCTCCGCCGCTTCCGCGAGCCGGGCCCGCTGGTCCCGTTCCACCTCCAGCCGCACCGCCCGGTCCTGCAGCGTGGCGATGTACTGGCGCGCCACCCGTCCGCCCAGCCCGAGTCCCGCCATCGCCAGCATGCTGAGCGTCAGCATGACGGCCAGCGCCAGGGCGGTGGTGATGCGCTTGAGCTGTACGTCGGAGGAGAAGGCGAGGATGGTGATCAGTGTCTGGGGTACGGCGACCGTCACGGCGCCGGCCAGCGCGAAGGGGGAGGCGAAGCGGGCCAGGTTGTACAGCATGATCAGCTGGGCGAGGAAGTGCGCGTGGGTCAGTACCCCGCACGCGGCCTCCGTCACGGAGAACCCCGTGACGACGGCGAACACCAGGACGGGGCGGCTCTGGCGCCACAGCAGCGGGACGGTGATTCCGGCCAGCAGGAGCAGTGAGACGGGGAGGGCGGGTCGTCCGGACGCGGGGTGTTCCAGCAGGGGCTGGAGGCCGAGCGCGGCGCACAGGAGGGGCACCCCCCACCTCCTGACGCGGGGGTGTGCCTGGTCCGCCCGCCCCACGGCGGCCAGCAGGGCCAGGAGCCGGACCACGGTACGGTCCTCCGCACCGCAGAGCAGGGTGACGGGGTCGACGGTACGGTCCTTCGAGGTGCACGGCCCGAAGCCGGGGGCGGTGGAGTGGTCCTTCGATGCTGAGGTCACGGGGTGTGTCTCCGGGGTACCGGCGGACCGTCCGCCGGCCCTCGGGGGGTGAGGGCCGGCGGACGGCGTCTGGAGGGGCGGCTCCCGCTGCGTGGGATCACGTGCGCCGGGCCACTGTAAGCGGCGCGGTGCTCAGTCCCGGCCCCGGCGGGCGGGCTCGAGCGGCTTGTCCTGGGCACTCGTGGGCTCGGCCTGCCCGTCCGGCTCTGTGGTGTCGGCCGGTCCGTCCAGGGTGTGCCGCAGTTTCTCGCCCTCGACGTCGACGTCGGGCAGGATTCGGTCCAGCCACCGGGGCAGGGCCCAGGCCCGGCGGCCCAGCAGGGTCATGACGGCGGGCACGATCGTCATGCGGACGACGAAGGCGTCGAAGAGGACGGCGGAGGCGAGACCCAGGCCGATCGATTTGATCAGTGCGGCGTCGGCGAGGAGGAAGCCGGCGAAGACGGAGATCATGATGATCGCCGCGGCCGTCACCACACGGGCACCGTGCCGGAAGCCCGCGACCACCGCCTCGGTGGGCTCGGCACCGTGGACGTACTCCTCCCGCATCCGGGTGACGAGGAAGACCTGGTAGTCCATGGCGAGACCGAAGACCACACCGATCATGAAGATCGGCATCACGCTCACGATCGGCGCGGTCGTGTCGACACCGAAGACGTCCTTGAGCCAGCCCCACTGGAAGACCGCGACCAGCACACCCAGGGTCGCCACCACGCTGAGCAGGAAGCCCAGCGTCGCCTTGACCGGCACCAGGACCGAGCGGAACACGAGCAGCAGCAGGATCACGGCCAGACCGACCACGACCAGGAGGTAGGGCACGAGGGCGTCGCCGAGCTTGTCGGAGACGTCGATGTTCAGGGCCGTCGTGCCGGTGATCACGACCTCCGCGCCGGTGGCCTTCAGCACGGCCGGGGCGGTGGTGTCACGGATCTCCCCGACCAGGTCCACCGTCTCCTGACTGCTGGGGGAGCTGTTGGGGACGGCGCGGATCAGGGCCACGTCCCCGGAGGAGTTGAACACCGGCGGGCTCACGGAGGCGACGTCGGGCAGCTCGCCCAGCACGGTGACCGTCTCCTCGGCGGCGGCCTTGGGGTCCTTGCTGTCCCGGGCGTCGACGACGACGGTCAGCGGGCCGTTGTAACCGGGGCCGAACCCCTTGCTGAGGGTGTCGTAGGCGACCCGCTGGGTGCTGCCCGCGGCAGCGGTGCTGTCGTCGGGCATGCCCAGGCGCATCGACAGCGCCGGAACGGCCAGCACACCAAGGACGGCGACCGAGACCAGCAGCGCCCGCCAGGGGTGGCGGATGACGTGCTGGACCCAGCGCACGCCCATCGGCTCGCCCTCGCCGCGCTCCAGCGCCCGCATGCGCCCGGTCCGGAGGCTGCCCCTCATGATGCGCGTCCCGGCGAAGCCCAGGACCGCGGGCAGCAGGGTCAGCGCGACGACCACGGCCACGACGACCGCGAACGACGCCGCAAGGCCCAGGTCCGACAGCATCCGGATGCCGACGACGCTGAGTCCCGCCAGCGCGATGACCACCGTCAGGCCGGCGAACACGACCGCTGATCCGGCCGTGCCCAGGGCACGCCCGCAGGCGTCCTCCGGCTCGTGGCCCGCCCTGATCTCCCCGCGGTAGCGGGAGACGATGAACAGGGCGTAGTCGATGGCGACCGCCAGGCCCAGCATCAGCGCGAGCGTCGACGCCGAGCCGCTCATGTCCCACAGCGCGGTCGCGATGGTGATCGACAGGATCGCGAAGACGACGCCCAGCAGCGCGGTCAGCAGCGGCAGGCCCGCGGCGAGCAGCGAGCCGAAGGTGATCACCAGCGCCACGGCGGCCACCGCGAGACCGATCAGCTCGCCGGCGTTGGCGCCCTCCTTCTCGTTGACGGCGTTACCGCCCAGACTCACCGCGAGACCCGCCCTGTCGCCCTTGCCGGCGACGGCGTGCAGGGCGTCCCGCGCCCCGGCGGTGATCTCGGCCTGCGCGACCCGGTACGTCACCTGCGCGTAGGTGACGGTGCCGTCCCGGCTGATCAGACCACTGGCGTAGGGGTCGCTGACACTCGCCACCTGAGGGGCCTTGTGGAGGTCGGCGATCAGTGACTCGACCTCGGCCCTGCTGGCGCCCGACGTCAGCTTCTGCCCGCCGGGGGCCTCGAAGACGACCCGGGCGGTGGCACCCGAGGCGGACGCCTGCGGGAACTCCTCGTCGAGCAGATCCAGCGCCTTCTGCGACTGGGTACCCGGGATCGTGAACTGGTCCGAGGACGTGCCCGACACGCTCGCGGAGCCGATACCGACGACCGCCACAGCGACGATCCACAACAACACCACCAGGCGTCGCCGCCTGAAGGCGAACCGGCCGAGTCGGTAGAGGAGGGTGGCCACAGAAAGTACTCCCACCTGGGAAACAACGGGACAGAGAAGACGAGACTGAGTGGGTCTGCGTGACCCGTCCCTCAAACTAGGCGCGGAAATCCAGCCACCCACGGCACCAGGGAAGCGAATACGACGACGACGCCTCCTCCTCCGGTACCGGTCGCCCTCATCCGGAAGCACGCAGACTCCGGCAGTGGTGGACCCGGTCGGGTCGGGTGCACCGGGCGGCGCTCGGCACCCTTGCCTCGGAGAACGGCTTGCACCTGGTGGACATTCGGGGCCGTGCCGGTGAGGTTTCGGTGCTGTCGGGTTCAACACCCCGCCCTGTCCGGCACCGAGTGGATGATGGACCGTAGTACTCCGGTACTACACGGCGTGTCCCGATTCACTACCGGAGTACTGGGAGGCGCGTGGAAGACCACTCCTAAGTTGTCGTCAGAGGCCTCAACATCACCGTCGATCCGCAACAGAAGGAATCCCATGCCCCGCAAGAACCGCATCCTTGTCATCGTGACCAGCGTCGGCGAGTACGAGACCGTCGGATACCGCACCGGTCTGTGGCTGGGTGAGCTGACGCATTTCTATGACGTCGCCGAACAGGCCGGGTTCGATATCACCATCGCCAGCATCGACGGCGGGCCCGTGCCGCTCGACCCGGAGAGCCTCGCCCACGCGGTCCTCGACGACCTCGGCACCGACAAGCGGTACACCGACCGCCAGTTCATGGACAAGCTCAAGGACACCGTGGCCGTGGCCCAGGTCGACGTCGACGACTACGACGCCATCTACCTCACCGGCGGTCACGGCGTGATGTTCGACTTCCACCAGAGCGAGGCGCTGGAGACGCTCATCGCCCGCTTCTACGAGACCGGCCGGATCGTCTCGGCCGTCTGCCACGGGCCGTGCGGCCTGCTCGACGTCACCCTGAGCAGCGGCGAGCCCCTGGTGAAGGGGAGGAACGTGACCGGCTTCTCCTGGCGCGAGGAGGAACTCGCGCAGCGGGCGGACGCCGTCCCCTACAGCCTGGAGGACCGGCTCAGGGAACTCGGCGCGTCGTACAGCATCGCGGAGAAGCCCTTCGACAGTCACGTCGTCGAGGACGGCCGCCTCATCACCGGTCAGAACCCGGGCAGCGCCAAGGCCGTCGCGGAGGCAGTGGTCCGACACCTCGTCTGAGCAGCCGCCCGTCGTAGGAAGATTCCGTCAGGAGGAGACCTGGACCAGTTTGCCCCGCACCCGTCGGCCCGAAGGTTCGGTCAGGCCGTCGGCACCTTCTCCAGGGGCAGGGTCCGGGTCACCATCGGGTCCAGGCGTTTGTCGGCGGCCGTGGCGAGCAACTCGCTGAACACGGTGGACAGTTACCTCCGGGATCGTTCGTCTCCACCCGTGTAGGCGGCCCCGAGTGCCTCACTCGGGGATGCCGTGGGCGGCACGCCGGTAGTCCGACGGGTTCAGTCCGCAGGCCTCGTCTCTGCCCCTCACCTGCCTCGGCCCGGGCTCGGGGGCCGCCCGGTGCAGCGGTAGTACAGCATGTCTTCGTGGTCCGGTTCGGGGTCGGGGAGAGTGAAGCCGGCGGAGACGACGCAGTCGCGACTGGCCTGGTTGTCGGCGTCGATGCCGCAGAAGAACGTCTGGACGTCGTCGGTGCCGGGGTGGGTGAGAACGGCCTGGAGGACCGCGCGGCCGTATCCGTGCCGCCACCGGTCGGGGTCGACCAGGTAGGCCAGGCCCAGGGCGCGGCGGGGGTCGGCGTCGGACAGAACGGCTCCCTCGGGGCCCTCACCGTGGTAGCGGACCCAGCGGTCGTAGACATCGCCGCAGATGAACGCGACCGGCTTCCCGCCCTGATCCAGGCCGATCCAGCCGTGGGAGCGCAGCACCAGCGCGCCGCGGAAGACGGTACGGGTGTGCTCGTTGATCAGCCGCAGCTGACTGTGGATCCAGGACCGGCCGCCGAGGCGCTTCTGGACCTCGGGGTGGTCGAACCAGTGCTCGATCTGGTAGGCCCCGGCCTCGGTCAGCGGCTGAAGCCGCATCCCGGGGCCGGCCGGTCGGGTCTGCGAGGGCCGGCTCAAGCTGCCTCCTGGCGTTCGACGGGGACTCCATTGTCGGACGTTCGCCGCCGCGGTGTCGCTGTCGGTGGCGGGACGACTCTGCCACGGGCGTCTGAAGCGTGAGATCTACGTCCTGGAACAGCGCTCCTCCCGCGTGCGGTCGGGCCCGCGTACCGAACCGGTCGCCCCGCAGACGGCCGGTGACCAGGCGGCCCCGGTTCACGGAGGCCTTCGGCCTGGACGACCGCGACGGGCACTTCCGGTGGTGTGCCGAACGGCTCCGCCGCAACGCCGTGTTCTGCGGCTGACGTGCGCCGCCGTCACCACATTCGTCCCCTCGTCCTGCTCTCAGCCGGAGTTCGCGGACGTGGCCGAGGGAAGGCTTTCGGACTCGATGTGTTCGCGCAGCCACTGTTCGGTGCTGCTCACGTGCAGCAGCGCGGCCGCCTGGCTGAGTGTGGCGTCGCGGGCGGCCAGCGCCGCGTAGATCGCCTCGTGCTCCATGACGGTCCTGGTCGCGACCTGCACGTCGGCCCGGCCGCGCCAGACCCGGGCGCGAAGCGTGCGGCCGGAGACGCCTTCGAGCAGTGCCAGCAGGGACTCGTTCCCCGTGGCCTCGACCACGGCGCGGTGGAAGGCCGCGTCGTGCACGTTGAGGAGTTCGACGTCGTCGCGGGCCTCGCGCATCGCGTCGAGGTGGTGTTTGATCCCGGCCAGTTGCTCGTCGGTGACGCGGGTGGCGGCGACCGCGGTGGCGGCGGGTTCGAGCAGCCGCCGTACCTCCATCAGGTCCAGTAGCGCGCCCGCGTCGGCCTGGAGCAGTTCCACGGCTCCGCCGAGGCCCTCCAGCAGTACGCTCGCCTGCAGACTGGTGACGTAGGTGCCGTCGCCCCGCTTGACCTCCAGCACACGGGCGACCGCCAGCGCCTTGACCGCCTCGCGCGCCAGGTTGCGGGACAGCCCCAGCTGAGCCGCCAGATCCGGCTCGGGAGGCAGCTTGGAACCGGGCGGCAGCTCGCCGGTCCGGATCAGCTCACGAATCTGCTCGATGGCCTTGTCCGTGAGGGACACCGTGCCCCCTCTTCGCGCGTGTGTGTTTCCGGCATGCCCGGTCCGCTGTCTATGCGTGACCTGGTCCCCATGGCGCATGCCGGGCGTGATGTCGATGATACGGGGAGGGGTGCGGGGGATGACTATCAGCGGGAGGCCGAGGGGTACGGCTTCGGGGCGGGTGTCTCCTGGTTCGGTGTCTCCTGGTTCGGTGCCGGACTGCCCGCTCAGCCGGGGCGCAGTCGGTAGAAGTCGGTCGCGGTGCCGGCGAGGATCGCCTCGGTCTCGCTCGCGGAGCAGTCGGCGAGAAGCTCCTCGACGGTGGCGGCCCAGCGGTTCCATCCGCCCGCGAGCTCGCAGACCGGCCAGTCCGAGCCGAACATGAGCCGGTACGGGCCGAAGGCGGAGAGCAGCACGTCCCACGCCGGGCGGATGTCGTCGAGGGTCCACTTCTGGTGGTCGGCCTCGGTGACGAGACCCGATATCTTGCAGCGCGCCTGGGGATGCCGGGCCAGCAGGCGGATCTGTCGTTCCCAGTCGTTCAGGTCGCCGCCGGCGATGGGCGGCTTCCCCGCGTGGTCGAGGACGATTCGCAGGTCAGGGATGGTTTCGGCGAGCCTGATCACCTGGGGCAGCTGGTGGCTTCGGATCAGGACGTCGTAGCCGAGTCCGTGGTCGCGCACCGCACGCAGCCCGGACTCGACGACGGGGCGCCTCAGCCAGTGGGGGTCCGGCTCCGCCTGCACGATGTGCCGGACGGCTCGCAGGTGAGTGCCGCCGGGAGCGGCGCGCAGCGCGTCGAGGATGTCGTTGATGGCTAGGGAGGTCAGGTCGACCCAGCCGACGACCGCGCCGATCAGGGGGTCGGCGTCGGCCAGGGCCAGCAGCTCGCGCGTCTCGGGCAGGGAGGTGACGCACTGGACGAGCACGGTTCGCTCCAGACGGCGTCCGGCGATCGTCCGGGTGGCGGTCGTACGCAGGTTGCCGGCGTCGAAGGAGCGGCGGATCGGCTCATGCCCCGGGTCGTCCAACCAGGGCTGACGGTGTCGGTCGAGGTTCCACACGTGGTGGTGGGCGTCGACGAGGCGGGGGCGGTCGGTGTCAGACACGGGCCGCCCAGACGGGGCCGCCGGTGACGCGTACGGGGTCGACGAAGCAGGTCGGGACACGGACGTCGAGGACGTCCTCCAGGGCCGTGATGCGCGGTGACGAGCGTACGGCGGACGACATGACGGCGACTCCAGTGCAGGGGCGGGCGGAAACGTCAGGGCATGCGGGGCAGAACGATGCCCCATACATGGGATGAATGAGGCAGGGGCCGACTGTAGGCACTCGACACGGTGACTGGCAATCCATGGATGGTACGCATCCGGGCTCGCAGGTCACGCACCCTCACAAAGCGGACATCCGCTACCTCAGCCGCCTTTTGTCAGGCGCGTTGCCAAATTGTAAGCAGGGCCACGACCCGCGTCCTCGCGCTCGATGAACCGCCTGAAAGTAGAGGTCAGAACGGTGCGCTGTTGATTCCAGCAGTTCCGTCGGGCGGTACGGGGGCGGTTCCCCGGCCCCACTCGCGTGAATCAGTGCTTGAGGACCCTTGTCATCGTCGGCAACCCAGCCGTAACGTCCTCCCCGCTCAAGAGACATGGGAGTAATTCACAGCTCACCCGTCGGCCGAGACCGCGCTGCTCACCGTCAACCATCGGAACGCCTCATGTGCCCCGGAGGGAGGTCTCTCCATGTCGAGAGCGATCGACAGACGTCAGTACCTGGGTCCACGACTTCATCGACGGAGCGAAGGACAAGGCCGGCACCTTCGTCAATGAGTGGAACCCCGTCGCCACAAGCCGGTCAACCGAGCCAACGGCATGGTCGCCGACAGCTGGGGCGCCACCGACAACGGCGCCGCGTGCCGGCGGTTGGCCCGGAACGGCCACACCGACCAGCAGCGGACCGTCAGCCCCCTCCGAACGATCCCCCAGCCCATGTCCCGGTGCGGTGCCGTGCCCCGGCCCGTACTCGTTCCTGACGACCTCACCCTCCAGTGAAGAAAGGCTCTCCATGCAGAAAAGACAACCCCTCCGCGGACTGAGCGCGCAGGCCACCGTCCTGGCCCTCGCCCTCACGTGCGGAGTGGCGGTGATGGCCCCGGCGCCGGCGTCGGCCGCGAGCGACACGATCGGCGTGACCCTGACGACGTCGGACCTGAGCCAGGCCCTGACCCCGCAGCCGGGCATCGCACTCGGGCCGGTGTCCTCGGGCAGCGTGAACCTGAAGGTGGACGACACCCAAACCTTCCAGACCATCGACGGCTTCGGTGCCTCGTTCACCGACACCTCGGCCTACCTGCTGCAGAACAAGCTCGACGCCACCACCCGCGACCGGGTGATGCGTGACCTGTTCACCCGCGGGTCCGGCATCGGCCTGTCGCTCATGCGGACGCCGATGGGGTCCTCCGACTACACCGCGACCCCCGCCAACAACCCCTCGACCTGGTCCTACGACGACAACGGCGGCGTCGCCGACCCGAGCCTCGCCAACTTCTCCACCGCGCACGACGACGCCTACATCGTCCCGATCATCAAGCAGGCCCAGGCGCTCAACCCGTCGATGAAGCTCTTCGCCAACACCTGGAGCCCGCCGGCCTGGATGAAGACCAGCAACACGATGCTGGGCGCGGGCAACGGCACCCTGAAGGCCGACATGTACGGCCCGCTCGCGCAGTACTACGTGAAGTTCCTCCAGGAGTACAAGGCCAAGGGCGTCAAGGTCTGGGGCGTCACCCCGCAGAACGAGCCGACGATCTCGCCGTCGTCGTACTCGGCGATGCTGTGGCCGGCCGCCGACGAGGCACGGTGGATCGCCGACCACCTCGTCCCGGCGCTGAAGCAGGCCGGCCTCGACGACACGAAGATCCTGGGCGCGGACGCGGACCACGTGAACGTCAACTACGCCAACACGCTGATGGGCAACCAGGCGGCCCGCGACGCGCTGTACGGCACCGCGTGGCACTGCTACCGCAACGACCTGCGGAACATGACGACCATCCACAACTCGTTCCCGGACAAGAGGCTCTACGAGAGCGAGTGTTCCACCGGCCCCGGCATCGCGCCGATGAACGCGGCCCAGCTCACCCTGGAGTCCACCTTCAACTGGGCCAACGGCGTGCTCCTGTGGAACCTGGCCCTGGACACCGCCGGCGGACCGAAGATGGGCGTCGGCTGCGAGAAGTGCACCGGGCTGGTCACCGTCGACCAGGCGACCGGCAAGGCGACGTACACCAACAACTACTACCAGCTGGGCCAGTTCTCGAAGTTCGTCGCCCCGGGCGCCACGCGGATCGGCTACAGCGACGGCGGCAACGTCTGGGCCCAGGCCTACAAGAACCCGGACGGCGGTGAGGTCATGGTCGCGCACAACAACAACAGCAGCAGCACCGCCTTCACAGTCACCTGGAACAACGCGGGTTCCTTCCAGTACACCCTGCCCGCCGGCGCCACGGTGACCTTCACCCGGGGCGCGCAGACGGCCGCCGCCCCGCTCGTCGGCCAGGGCTCGAACCGGTGCCTGGACGACACCGGCAACCCGGCCAACGGTGTCCAGCAGTACATCTGGGACTGCACGTCCGGGAACGCCAACCAGGCCTACGCCTACTCCGCGGGCCGCGAACTCCGGATCGCGGGCAAGTGCCTCGGCGCGTCCGGGAACGGCACCGCCAACGGGACGAAGGTGATCACCTGGGACTGCAACGGCGGCGCCAGCCAGAAATGGACGTTCCGCGCCGACGGCAGTGTCACCAACGACCTGTCCGGACTCTGCCTCGACGTGACCGGCACGGCGACGGCGAACGGTTCCAAGGTCCAGCTGTGGAGTTGCACCGGCGCGTCCAACCAGAAGTGGTCGCTCTCCAGCGGAGCTTGACGGACGAACGGCGTCCGGTTCGGTGCGCGGGTACGTCCCGCGGACCGGCCGGACGCCGCGTCGTGCTGCGGCTCGGCCGGCCGGAACGACCATGCGGATACGGCCGGTTCGGCGGTCGGCGGGGCATCGGGGCGTTCTCCGGCACCCGCTGGGTGACCATCGCGACGCGGCACACCTACGACACCTTGCGCGTGCTTCGCCCGTCGGCGCGGCGGCCGGGGGCAGCCGACGGCTCGGGGGCCTCGGCCCGCCCCCGGATTCCGTTGCGAAAGTCGATCGGGGTGCGGCCCGCGCGTTGCAGGAAGAACTTGCTGAACTGGGACGGCGTGACGAAGCCGAGGTGGTCCGAGATCTGCGCCGCGCTCTCGTCGCTGTGCGCCAGGAGACGCTTCGCCTCCAGCACGACCCGGCGGTCGATGAACTCCTTCGCGCTCAGCCCGGCGCCCGCCAGGGCCGCCCGGGCGAGGGTGCGCCCCGAGTAGCCGAGCATGTGGGCGTAGTCCTCCACCCGCCGGGTGGCGGTGAAGTGCCGTTCGACCGCGTCCCGGAAGCGCAGGTAGGTCTCGTCGGGCTCCGGAGCGGGGCCGCCGACCGGGACGGTGAGATGGGCCAGCCGCAGCAGGAGAACGGCCAGGAGGTGACGCAGAGCCGCGATGTGCAGGTCGAGAGGCAGGTGCCCCAGCGACTGGAACTCGTGGCGCAGGTGGTCCGCGGCCATGGTCACCGCCTCGGCGTCGGCGCCTACGGGGGTGGTGACGACCGGTGCGTGCGGATCGTCGACCCTGGCGGCTGTCGCCGTGGCCGGGTCCAGCACGTCCTGCTGGAAGAGGATCAGAGTCCCCTCGGCATGGGTGAGGTCACCCCACTGGTGCACCTGCCCCGGGCGTACCCACAGCCAGGAGCCCGGCCGCAGGGCGTAGTCGTCGAAGTCGACGACGTGCCGGAGGTCGCCCGCCGTGAGCGTGAGCAGATGGTGGAAGTCGGGACGCCGGGTCCGGGTGAGGGTGTCCCCGGAGACACGCCGCCGTAGTTCGGCCAGCGACATGACCTCGATCCCGGCGGGTGTGCCGGCGGGCGCGGCGAACAGGATCTCCGGGATGTCGCGCGGGGACTCGTGTCGCTTTTTGGCCATCATCAGTCCGAAGTTTATCCGGCTTCCTTCCCGCGCTCTTCGTACGTTGGCAGTGCCGCTGGGGGGACGGAACCTCTGAAGGAAGGCATGCCCACATGTCCGAAGCAACCGCCGCATCCACCCCCACGACCGTCGTCACCGGCTCCACCGGTCGGCTCGGCGGGCGCGTCGCCCGGCGGCTGGCCGAGCGCGGCGTCCCGCAGAAACTCCTGGTCCGCAACCCGGAACGCGCCCCTCGGCTGAGCGCTGCCGTGGCCGTGCGCGGCGCGTACGCGGACCGGGACGCCGTGCGGGAGGCCCTCGCCGGAACCCGCACCCTTTTCATGGTCTCCGCCTCCGAGAGCGCCGACCGGCTCACCCAGCACAAGGCGTTCGTGGATGCCGCGGCCGAGGCGGGTGTGCGGCACCTGGTGTACGTCTCCTTCTACGGCGCGGCACCCGACGCCACCTTCACCCTGGCGCGCGACCACTTCCACACCGAGCAGCACATCCGCGCGAGCGGACTGGCGTACACCTTCCTCCGGGACAACTTCTACGCGGAGTTCGTCCCGGACCTCGTCGGCGAGGACGGCGTCATCCGCGGCCCGGCCGGAAGCGGGCGCGCCGCGTTCGTCGCCCAGGACGACATCGCCGACGCGGCCGCCGCGGTGCTGTCCCGGCCCGACGACCACGTGGGCCTGACGTACGACATGACCGGACCCGAGTCGCTCTCGCTGGACGATGCGGCCGCCATCCTGTCCGAGCAGCTCGGACGCGCCGTCACCTACCGGCAGGAGACGGTCGAGGAGGCCTACGCCTCCCGCGCCTCCTACGGCGCTCCGGACTGGCAGGTGGACGCCTGGGTGTCCACCTACACCGCCATCGCCTCCGGCGAGCTCGACGGCGTCAGCGATGCCGTGCCCCGCCTCACCGGCCGTCCCGCCACGCTCCTCGCCGATGTCGTCCGTGCCGTCGCGCGCTGAGGCACACTGCCGCCCACACAGGAAGCTTGTCGGTTTTTGACTATCAGCAGTCCACATTCTGCGGAGAAAACCGATGCCGTCGGCCTAGTTTGAACACATCGCCGCCGGAACCATCGATCCGTCCCGGCCGGGCCCCCGAGCAAGGAAGACAGTCATGAGCAACGCGAAGAACACCGTCCTTCAGGCCGCCGCCGAGCTGTTCCGCGACAAGGACCCCTCCGCCGTGGACCGCTGGGTGGCCGCCGACTACAAGCAGCACAGCGCGCTCGCCGCCGACGGGCCCGAGGCCCTGCGCGGGCTCGTCGGCGGCCTGGGCGAGGACTTCCGCTACGAGGGCGCCCGGGTCCTCGCCGACGGTGACCTCGTCGCCCTGCACGGCACGTACCACGGCTTCGGTCCGGACCCGCTCGTCGGGTTCGACGTCTTCCGCGTCGACGCCGACGGCAAGCTGGCCGAGCACTGGGACGCCCTGACACCGCTGGTCAAGGACACCGTCTCCGGCCGCTCCCAGACCGACGGTCCCGCGGCCGTCACCGAGACCGACCGGACCGACGCCAACCGCGCCCTGGTGGCCGAGTTCGCCGAGAAGGTCCTCGTCGGGGCCGACTACTCGGTGCTCACCGACTACATCTCCACCGAGACCTACCACCAGCACAACACCGAAGCCGCCGACGGCCTCGACGGCTTCGGGGCGGCCGCGGCCAAGTGGGCCGAGCAGGGCAAGAACCTGGTCTACAAGAAGGTCCACCGGATCATCGCCGAGGGCGAGTTCGTCCTGACCCAGTCCGAGGGCGAGTTCGGCGTGGCGGTCGCCTACTACGACCTCTTCCGGGTCGCGGACGGCAGGATCGTCGAGCACTGGGACGTCATCGCCCCCGTCCCGGCCGAACTCCCACACGGCAACGGCCTGTTCTGACCGTCCCGTACCGCCTTCCGGGCCTACGACACGGCTGAGGGCCGGACCGGCGAGCCGCGCGTCGGCACACACGAAGAAGTGTGACCCACCCATCGATGGCCCTGCCCCGCGTGCGCCGACGCGCGGTGCCGGGCCATCGGCACACCTCGTTCACCCGCACCACCCGGAGCCTTTGATGAAGTCGATCCGTGTCGGGGCCGAATCCGTCGCCGGGACGGAGACCCGGTCCTCCGCGCTGCCCCTGGCCGCCTACCGATCCGCCGTCGCCCTCGACGAGCCCTTCCGTCCGACGGCGGCCCCGGCCACAGCCGATCGGCTGGACGCCCATGTGCGTTCGGCACTGCGCCTGCTCGGTGCCGATCCGGCCGTGTCCCGGTCGGGGTTGCGGCCCGACATGCTGCGGCACCTCACCGATACCGAAACCGGCGCAAGCACCGAAACCGGCACCGGCGCAGCCACGGCCCGTCGGATGCTGCGCGCCCTGCTGACCGTACGCGATCCCGGTCCGCTGCCGGAGGGAACGGACCGGGATCTGGACGCGGTCCTCGGCGCGGAACGGGACCTACGGCCCGCCGTCCCGGCACTCGAACTGCCCACCATCGGCGAGGAGTTCCCGGGCACGGCCCACCCCGGCGCGACCGAGACCGTGCTGTGGCGCGGAGACATCACCACGCTGGCCGCCGACGCCGTGGTCAACGCCGCCAACAGCCAGCTGCTCGGCTGCTTCCGTCCGATGCACCCCTGCATCGACAACGCCATCCACAACGCCGCCGGGCCCCGCCTGCGCGACGACTGCCACACGATCATCGTGGGACAAGGAGCCCTCGAACCCACCGGTACGGCCAAGATCACCCGGGGCTACCACCTGCCGGCCCGGTACGTCCTGCACACCGTCGGTCCTGTGCTGCGAGGCCGTCCGCAGGCACGGGACGCGCGGTTGCTCGCCTCCTCCTACCGGGCGTGCCTCGACCTCGCCGCCGAGGTGGAGGCCATCCGCACGGTCGCGCTGTGCGCCGTCAGCACGGGCGTCTTCGGCTACCCCAAGGCCGAGGCGGCACCCGTCGCGCTCCGCACCGTCGCCGACTGGATCGCAGCGCGTCCCGGCCGGTTCGACCGCGTGATCTTCACCGTGTTCGGGGAGGACGACGAACGGGCCTACCGGAACGCCCTCGGCGGCGACGGACGCACGGGGCCCGCGGATGCCCACGGCCCGCTTCCGTCAGCGGGACGGTAGTAGGCGGAGGCGGCCGTCGCCGCCATCGGGTGGTGCGGGGCCGGACTGCTGCTGACCGCCTACGCGACGGCCTCGACCGAGCGGATCCCCGCCGGCGGTCGCGGCTTTCAGGTGTGCGGCGTCCGCCGTGCGACAGCCGTGTGTGTACGGGCCGGTGGGACCTCAACGGTGAGTCGGGCGCGGGGGTCGCGGCGCATGGGTCCATGCGGTCTGCAGTGCCGTCCCCGGTGCCGTCGGCCCGGGACCGGCGGCTGGGGTCGGCCGCCCCGGCCCGCCGGCCGCGCGCAGGCGGGCGCGGACGTGGACGGCGTCGCTGTGGCCCAGTTGTTCGAGGATCTCCAGGGCCTCGCGCAGGACTCGGCGGCCTCGTTCGTGCTTGCCCGCGTCGAGCAGGGCGTCGCCGAGGTGGGCGAGGGTCTCGGCCACCTCGTAACTGTCGGCGCGCTCCCGCCGTAGCCGCAGGGCCTCCTGGAGACAGGCGATCGCCTCGTCGTGCTCGCCGAGGTGCCGGTGGGCGAAACCGAGGCTGTCCCAGGTCGCGCCCGCGCCGTCGGGGTCGTCGAACTCCTGGAGGATCCGCAGGGCCTGCCGGCAGTACTGGACAGCCCGGTGGTGGTCGCCGAGGTGCGAGAGCTGCCAGCCGATCTGGTTGAGGACCCGGCCCTGCCCGACGGGATGACCGGCGGCCTTCAGCAGGTCCAGGGCTTTCTGCGCCTGGTCCAGCGCGAGGCTGTGTCTGCCGAGCCGACCCAGCACCGTGCTGAGGAAACGAAGGGCCTGGGCCTGTCCGAACGTGTCGCCGAGATCGAGGCAGAGCAACAGCGAGCGGCGCAGCGCGCCGACGGCTTCGACGTACCGGCCCTGCCGGGAGTGGACGCGGGCGAGGTTGCGCAGGGTTCGGGCCTCGCCGGGGGTGTCGCCGGCGCGCCGGGCGGCGTCCAGGGCGAGCAGATGGGTCTCGGTCCACTCCGGCCAGCGTCCGGCGACGTCGAAGAAGCTCACCATGGCGCAGGCCAGTTGCCAGGCGTGGGTCTCGAAGCCGGTACGGGCGGCGGCTGTTCGTACCGCCTCGGTCAGGTTGGACAGCTCTGTGGCGAACCAGGCAAGGGCCGAGCCGTAGGTGTCGGGCCGCTCGGGGGCGGTCCCGGGGGCGGGCCCGGTGGCACGGATCGGCTCCCGGTGCGGGCTGAGCGCCTCGGTGGCCGCCACGGCACTGTGCAGGTAGTGGTCGAGGAGGCAACGGAGGGAGGCGTCCCGATCGGTCTCCGCGTCGAGGGTGTCGGTCAGTTCGCCCGCGTAGACGCGGAGCAGGTCGTGGAGGGTGTAACGGCCGTGGAGGTGCTGGCCGATCAGATGCGCGTGCTCCAGTTCGGCGAGGGCGGCACGGGCCGCACCGGGAGGCAGCCCGTACAGGCTGGTGGCCGCCTCCCTGGCGATGTCGGGGCCCGGGTGCAGCCCGAGCAGCCGGAACATCCGCGCCGCCTCCTCGCCGACCAGGCGGTACGACCACGAGAACACGCCCCGTATGTCCGTCGACGGGTCGCCCCCGGTGAAGGGAGCGAGACCGGCACCGGCCTCGCCCAGCTCCCGGGCGAATCCCGACAGGGGGAACGCCGGGTTCATCTCGGCCCGGGCGGTCACGATCGACAGCGCCAGCGGCAGCCGGGCGCACCGGCTCACGATCTCCGCCGCCGCGCCGGGTTCCGCCGCGACCCGGGCCGCGCCGAGGCGGCGGGCCAGCAGGTGTCGTGCCTCGTCCTCGGTCAGCAGGTCGAGCGGGAGGGGTTGGGCGCCGTCGCACGCGACCAGCCCCGTCAGCCGGTTGCGGCTGGTGACCAGGGCCAGGCAACCGGGCGAGCCCGGCAGCAACGGCCGTACCTGCTCGGCGTCGCGCGCGTTGTCCAGCAGCACGAGGATCCGCTTGCCGGCGCAGAGGCTCCGGTACAGCCCCGTCTGCGCCTCCGCCTCCCCGGCGAGCTGCTCGGCGGGGACGCCGAACGCCTCCAGGAATCCGCGGGTCGCCTGCCCGGAACTCATCACCGACTCCGCCGGATGGAACCCCCGCAGGTTCACGTACAGCTGCCCGTCAGGAAAATGGTGAGCGACCCTGGCCGCCCAGTACACGGCGAGAGCGGTCTTCCCGACGCCGGCGGTGCCCGCGATGGCCGAGATGACGACCGTTCGGGGTCCGTCGAGCCTGTCGCGCGGGTCCTGGTGGAGGGCGTGCTGACCGTCGGCGTGCCGCTGCCCCTCGGCCTTCCGTACAGGACCCAAGAGAGTATCCAGTGCGCGCAGTTGCTCGGTTCGGCCCACGAACCCTGCCAGTGGCGAGGGGAGTTGGGCGGGCGCCGCCCAGCCGGCTCTTGCTCCTGGGGGCTTCGGCGCGGCCTTCGGTACCGGGTCCGTACAGGTCGTGTCCGTCGCGGCTTGCCGGAATCGTCGAAGCGGTTCGCCCACCAGCGCAAGGGCGTCGGCCAGTTGCCGTACGGTGGCGGGTCTCGGCCAGCTGATCCGGCCGGTCTCCAGGTGGCTGATGGTGCGCACACTCACACCCGCCCGCTCCGCCAACTCCTCCTGGGTGAGACCCAGCAGCCGTCGGTGCTCACGCAGCAACTCCCCCAGCATCGGCACCCCCTGGTACAGCCCGGCGACGACAAGGACTCCCGCTCGGTCGCCTCAACTGTCCCCTTTCCCGCGCGCCTTCCGAGAGGTGCCATCGAGCCAGTTGCCGAGAGCGCGGGCGGTGATCGGCGCCGGGCATACTCGGCAGGATGAGATCGATGGATCCTTTCCGTGAGGAAGCCCGTGGTCGTGGTGTGCCGGAGGACGAGATCGAGCGGTGGCTCGGGACCGTCCGTCCCTGCGTGACGTTGACTCCGGTGGGTCAGGCCCCGTTCGACGGCGCGGTGGCCGGGCGGCTGGGTGGGCTGCCGCCGATGGCCGAGGGCGAGCCCGTTCCGGACCTGCCGTTCCTCGCCTCGGTCGACCTCGCGGCCGTCCCGTCCGGCTCGACGGATCTACCGCTGCCGCAGGACGGCACGCTGCTCTTCTTCGCGGACACCGAGGAACCGTGGGACGGCGACGACTGGTACCGGCTCGTGTACGTCCCGGTCGGCACGCCCGTCTCCGAACGCGCTCCGGGTGGGGACTGGCCTCCGCAGGTCCTTCCGGTCCAGGACCTCCGTCTGTCGCTCGATCCCTCCCTGCCCAACCGCGCCTCCGGCACCGAGGAGTTCCCGCACGGCGATGAGCTGGGCTCGGTGTGGTGGAAGACCTCCGGCGAGATGCAGACGGACGGTCCCGTGCAGTGGGGCGGCTGCCCCTGGGTCTGGAACGCGGATCCCCTCACCGAGCACGATCACGGCCCCGGCGACCGGGTCCTGCTCGCGGAGGTGGGCGGCGAGGACGTGACCGAAGGTGAACTGGGCATCGACCACTGGGTGATACGCCGGGACGACCTGTCCGCGGGCCGCTTCACCGAGGCACGGGCCTGCTACGACATGGCCGGTTGACGCGGGCGGGTCGTCCTGTGCTTCCGTCGGCTCAAGGGGTTTGTTCCTCGTCGTCGTACTCGCCGAAGCGCCACGCGACGACCATCTCTCCAACGGGGTCACGAGCACGGTCCTGACGCATGGGCGGGGCGGCGACGCCGAAGGGTGACGCCGCCCTCGCGGGGGTCAGCGGCAGAGTGCCATGACGGTGTCGTCGAAGTCGGGGAACTCCTTGGTGGCCAGCTCGATCACGGCCGCGGCCGGTTGACGGTGGTCCGGTGCGAACTGTTCAGCGACGGCCGTCAGCTCGTGATGCGGACTGGGTGTCCAGTCGGGTTCGTACGAGGTGGCCGCCTCCCAGGGGCCGAAGCCTCCCGCCAGCAGCCACAGGAAGTCGCCCAGGTCACGGGCCACCACACCGGTCTCTCCCTCGGAGCCGAGGAAGACGACGGGTTGATCGGCCAGGGGCAGGCCGGGCCGGATCAACCAGAACGCCGCGTACCCGCCCGTTCCGTCCTGGCCGAAGACGCGGAAGGCCTCGCCGTCCAGTTCGTCGTTTCCCGTCCATGCCCGGAACCACTCGGTGGTCTCCTCGGCGGACAGGAACACCTCGAAGGGCTCGAAGTCGACCCCGTCACCGCCCTCGTATGCGGACGGAACGGCCAGGGCGGCGGCGAGCGCGGCGGGGAAACGGCGGTCATCGGCGGGCGTCACTCGCACATGCTAGCGACAAGACGTCTACCGCGATCAAACTCGGGTCAACGGTCAACGGTCAACGGGCAATGCGGCGTCGAGGGCGTAGCTGTTGCCGCGCAGCACGACCAGCCGGGTTTCCGCAGTGCCCACCATCACGACGATCACGCTACCGACGGCCGGTGCTCCGGTGGGGGCGTTGTGCCCGTCACCGTCGTCGCGGTCGACACCGTCGTCGCGGTCGTCGGGGTCAGGCCGACGCCCGGGGTCGGCAGCCCTTCACCCAGCAGTGCGGCCACGGTCTCCGCGCAGCCTCCGCAGCCGCTTCCGGCGCGGGTGCGGTGCCCTATCGCCTCCGGGTCGGCGCAGCCGTCCCGGACCGCAGAGCGGACCGTGCCCGCCGGGACGTTGTGGCAGTGGCAGATCACCGTCTCGTCCGGCACCGGTCCGAGGGCCGCCGACCGCCCTGGCAGCGGTCCGGGGAGGACGAGCTCCTCGACGGGGGCGGGCAGTGGACGGTCGCTGCCCACGAGGTCGCGCAACGCCGCGTAGCCGGAGGAGTCCCCCACGAACATCCCGCCGAGCAGCCGCCCGTCGCCGGACACGCGCAGGCTGCGGTACACCCCGGCCCGCGTGTCGAGGTGCGTCGCCTCGAAGCTCCCGGAGGTCCCGGAGGTCCCGACGGCGTCGACGGCGTCGAACCCTCCGGTCCTCGCCTCCCCCGGCAGGTCGCCGAAGGAGGCGACCACGACGCCGAGCAGCTTCAGCCGGGTCGCCGTGTCCCACCCGGTGAAGGTCTGCGTGCCGCCGGTCAGCCGGTCGGCGACCACCCGGGCCATGGCGTTGCCCGGAGCCAGCATGCCGGGCGCGCGTCCGTCGGGGGTGAGCGCGCAGTCCCCGATGGCGTACACGCGCTCGTCCTCGGTGCGGCAGGTCCCGTCGACGACGATGCCGCCCCGCTCCCCCACGGCGAGTCCGCAGGACCGGGCGAGTTCGTCGCGGGGCCGCACCCCCGCCGCGAACACGACCACGTCGGCGCGGACGGCCACGGGTGACGCACCGTCCGGTGACCGGAGCCGTACGCCGACGGCCCCGTTCCCCGCGTCGGTGTCGACGGCGGCGAGACGGGTGTCCGTGTGGACGGCGATGCCCAGGTCCTCGATGTGCCGGCGCAGCGTCCAGCCGCCGTACTCGTCCAGTTGACGGGGCATCAGCCAAGGGGCCGACTCGACGACCTGGGTGGTCAGCCCGAGGGTCCGTAACGCGCCCGCGGCCTCCAGTCCCAGCAGCCCGCCGCCGATCACCGTGCCCACCCGCGCTCCTGTCGCGTCGCAGTGGGCGCGGATGGCCCGTACGTCCGCGGCCGTCCGGTAGGCGAAGCAGCCGGTGGCGTCGGCTCCGGGTACGGGCGGGACGAGGGGGCGGGAGCCGGTGGCGAGGACCAGGTGGTCGTAGTCGATGACGCGGCCGGTGGCCGTGGTGACGCGGCGCCGGCGGCGGTCGATGGCGACGGCGGGGTCCCCGAGGTGGGTACGGATGCCCGTGCGGTCGGCGAGGCCGGGCTCACCGAGGAGGATGCCCGTGGGTCCGGTCCGCTGGAGGAGGCGGTTCTCCGGGTCGGCCTCCTGGAGGTACCGGGAGAGTTGGAGGCGGTCGTAGGGCGGTACGTCCTCCTCGGCGACCACCGTGACCCGCCGGTGCCGTAACGCGCCGCGTGCGTCCAGGGCCGTCAGCAGGGTGTGGGCGACCATCCCGTGGCCGACCAGCACGAGGTGGCCGGTCATCCGTCGCCCCCGAGTGTCGAGACCAGGTGGAGGCGGTCAGGTGGCAGCGGTCCGGTCGTCTCGTAGGCCCGGCGCACGGTGTCGACGGTGGACAGATCGCCGAGCAGGATGCCGCCGACGACGCGGTCGTCGCGGGTGACGATCTTCTTGTAGACGCGCCGCCGGTCGTCCGACACGGACAGCACATCGGTCCTGGCAGCAGCCCGGAGGCCGGCCCCGATCGCGGTGGTGGCCTCGCCGAACACCGCCAGGTCGACGTCCTTCGTGATGAGCCGGGTGAGGGTGCGGGCGCCCGTGAACCGCGCGTGCCGGTCGTGTCCGGACAGCCTGGCCGCGAGCACCTCGGCCTGCTGCCAGGCCGGCACGGCCGTGTCGTGCACGACCCCGCGGTGCTCGGCGCAGTCCCCGATGGCGTACACGTCCGGATCGCCGACACTGGCCAGCGTGTCGGCGACCACCACCCCGGACCGCACCGGGAGCCCCGCCCTTCGCGCAAGCCCGACGCGCGGTCGCGTACCACTGGTGAGCACGACGAGGTCGGCGCCCACCACGTCCCCGTTCCCGAGCCGCACCCCGGGGCCCTCGGGGCCGTCGGGGCCGTCGGGGCCGTCGACGGGTCCCGACGCGGGCGTTCCCGTCCTGACCGTGACGCCCGCGTCCTCCAGGACGCCCCGGAGCAGGGCTCCGGCTCTCGTGTCCAGGTGACGGTGGAGCAGGTGGGGGCCACGGTGGACGAGGGTCACCGGGAGGGTGCGGGCAGCGAGGGCGAGGGCGGTCTCGACGCCCAGGAGTCCGCCGCCGACGACCACGGGCGCGCCGGCGTCGGCGTGGTCGTCGGTCAGGTGGCGGCAGCCGCCCGGCCCCGGGCGGCTGCGGGGCCACGGGTGGCGGGGGCGGCTGCCGGTCGCCAGGACCAGTGCGTCGTAGGTGTGTTCGGTGCCGGTGGAGTCGACGACGGTGCGGGTGGCCCGGTGCACGGTCACTGCGCGGACGCCGGTCCTCAGGTCGATGCCGGGCGGCAGGGGCAGGGCGATGTCCTCGGGGTGGTGGCGGCCGGCGAGGACGCCGGTCAGGAGCGTGCGGTTGTAGGCGGGGCGTTGTTCGCCGTCGAGGACGGTGATCCGGATGTCGGGGTTCAGGGCCGTCAACCGTCCGACGAACCGGGCTCCCGCCATGCCGCAGCCGACCACGAGGACGCGGCGCGCGACACCGTCTTCCCTTCCCACGGACACCTCTCCCACGGACACCTCCAGGAACCGATCGACCGATCACAGGGCCTGTGCGGCGGTCGCCGCGGGCGGCGTTCCCGTCGGACGGGAACGGGGCGCGGCCACCGGTGCCACGCGTACGGCGCAGACCTTGAACTCGGGCATGCGCGAGACGGGGTCGAGCGCGGGGTTGGTGACGGTGTTGGCCCGTCCCGGCCCGGACCAGTGGAAGGGCATGAACACCACGTCCGGGCGGATGTCCGCGCTCAGCCTGGCCGGGGCCGTGGCCGTGCCCCGCCTGCTGGTCACCGTCACCGGCTCGCCGTCCGCCACGCCGAGCCGGGCAGCCGTGGCGGGGTGGATCTCGACGTACGGCCCCGGCGCGGCGGACTGTGAGGCGGCCACCCGGCGGGTCTGCGCGCCGCTCTGGTAGTGGGCCAGCAGCCGTCCGGTGATCAGGTGCAGTGGATACCGCTCGTCGGTGGTCTCGGCCGCCGCCCGGTGGTGGACCGGCACCATGCGGGCCCGGCCGTCGGACGTCGCGAAGGACTCCAGGAACAGCCGGGGCATTCCGGGGTGTTCGTCCGCCGGGCACGGCCAGAACACCCCGTTCTCCGCGGTGATCCGTTCGTAGCTGATCCCCGCGTAGTCGGCCCGGCCACCGGCCGACGCGGCCCGCAGTTCGTCGAAGACGAGGCGGGGATCGGCAGGGAAGCCCTCGGTCCGGCCGAGCCGGGCCGCGAGGGCGGAGAGGATCTCCAGATCGGTGCGCACCTGTGCGGGCGGCTCGACGGCCTTGCGGCGCAGGATCACCCTGCCCTCCAGGTTGGTCAGGGTGCCGGTCTCCTCCGCCCACTGGGCCGACGGCAGGACGACGTCGGCGAGTTCGGCCGTCTCGGACCGTACGACGTCGACGACCACCAGCAGGTCCAGCTCCCGCAGCCTGCGCTCCACGTGGTCCGCGTGGGGCGCCGACACGACCGGGTTGGAGCCCATGACCAGCAGGGCCCGGACCCCGTCGGGCGTGCCCGCGGTGTCGAGCAACTCGTAGGCCGAGGTACCGGGGCCGGGTAGTTCCCCGGGCGTGACGCCCCAGACGCGGGCGATGTGTTCCCGCGCCGCCGGATCGGTGAGGCTGCGGTAGCCGGGCAGTTGGTCGGCCTTCTGCCCGTGCTCGCGCCCGCCCTGTCCGTTGCCCTGGCCCGTCAGGCAGCCGTATCCGCTGTACGGCTGGCCGGCCTTGCCCAGGGCGAGACAGAGGTTGATCCAGGCGTGCACGGTGTCGGTGCCCTTGCTGTGCTGCTCGCTGCCCCGGGCGGTGAGCACCATCCCGGTGGGCGCCTGGGCGAACATCGTCACCGCTTCGCGTATCCGGTGGGCGGGCACCCCGGTCAGTGCTTCGACGCGGGCCGGCCAGTACTCCGTCGCGGTGGCGCGTACGGCCTCGAAACCCGTGGTGCGGGCGGCGACGAAGTCCTCGTCGACGTGGCCGTCGGCGAGGGCGATGTGCAGCATGCTGAGGGCCAGGGCGAGGTCGGTGCCGGGCAGGGGGCGCAGGTGCAGGTCGGCGCGGGCGGCGGTGCGGGTGCGGCGCGGGTCCACCACGATCAACCGGCCGCCCCGGTCGGCCAGTCGGGTGAGGTGGCGCAGGGCGGGCGGCATCGTGTCGGCCGGGTTGGCGCCGACCAGCAGGAGGCAGTCGGTCCCGGCGACGTCGGCGAGCGGGAACGGCAGTCCCCGGTCCAGGCCGAAGGCCCGGTTGACGGCGGCGGCCGCCGAGGACATGCAGAACCGGCCGTTGTAGTCGATGGCCGACGTGCGCAACGCGACGCGGGCGAACTTGCCCAGCAGGTACGCCTTCTCGTTGGTCAGCCCGCCGCCGCCGAACACGCCGACGGCGTCCCTCCCGTGCGCGGTCTGCGTCGACCGGATGCCCGAGGCCACACGCTCCAGCGCCTCGTCCCAGGTGGCGGGCCGCAACGGCGCGCCCCGGCCGTCGCGGACCAGCGGCGTGGTGAGCCGGTCCGCCGGATCCAGCAGGTCGGCGGCGCTCTGTCCCTTGCCGCACAACGCCCCCCGGTTGACCGGGAACTCCGGCCACCCGGCGACCGCGACAGGCGCCGCGCCTCCCGGGTCGGGCCGCAGCACGGTCCCGCACTGCAGGGAGCAGTAGGGGCAGTGCGTGGGGACGCCGTCGGCCCGTTCGTTCATCGGAGCCCGCCCTCCACGGCCCGCGTCGGTGCCACGCGCCCGGTCGGGGGCGTGGCGTCCGGTCCGGACGCGGCCGCGAGCGGCGCCCGCGGTGATGTGGCCGCTCTCAGCAGCATCTCCTCGTACTCCTCGACGGGTTCGGGGTCGAGCACGACGGCCCACCACGGCCGGCGTGCGGCCCCTCCTCCGTCAGTACGGCGGTCCGGATGACGGTGTTCAGATCTGTCCGGACCACGGTGTGTTCAGATCTGTGCGGCCGACGGTGTTCAGATCTGTGCGGATGACGGCGCTCGGCTCTGTGCGGACGACGGTGCTCGGACCGGCGGTGCCGTCGCGGGAGACGAGAGGGTCGCCGACGGCTCTCGCTCGTGTGCGGCAGCGTCACCGGATGCGGTGGCTGTCCCAGAACGGGCCGAGGTCCTCGTCCGTCACCTCCTGGGCGGCCCTCTTGAAGGCGGGCGTGGTGGAGACGCCGTACCAGTGATCCTCCGCGTACCGCCTGAGGAGCCGGGCCATGGTGTCGGCGCCGAGCGTGCGTTCCAGGTCGGCCAGGGCACAGGGCCCGGCCGCGTAGATGAGGTGGTACTCGTCGCGGTGCTCGGACCAGTAGCCCATCGAGTTGGTCAGCGCGGCGCTGTCGCTCGGCCAGTGGACCTCCGACCAGCAGTCGCGGGTCTCCCAGCCGTAGAAGCGGGCGTTGGCGTACTGGGCGAAGCTCTCGTCCAGCCACGGTGAGGCGTACTCGTCGTTGCCGACGATGCCGTACCACCACTGGTGCGCCACCTCGTGGACGACGGCGCCGCCCTCCTCGGTGGTGCCGACCAGGACCAGGCCGGGGTATTCCATGCCGCCGCCGAACCCGCTGGTCATCACGAGGTCGATCTCGCCGTACGGGTAGCGGCCGTACTCCTCGCCGAAGCGGTCGATCGCGGCGACGGCGTCCGTACGGTTGAGGCGTACTCCCTCGGCGGGTGTGTCGCTCGCCCAGTACGACTTCACGCGGATGCCCCCGGGCGTGGTCTCCGTCGCCGTACGGAACGGGCCCGCCGCCCACGCGAAGTCCCGGACCCGGTGCGCGACGCTCAGCGTGACCGTACGGCCGCGGTCGCCGGGGAGGGCTTGGGTCCGACCGGTCGCGGGCACCTTCAGGGCCGTGGGGTGGTCGAGCCGGACGCGGAAGTCGCTCGCCAGGGCGTAGAAGCTCTCACCGAGTGCCACGTACGGGTCGAGGTGCCATCCCTGCGCGTCGTGCACGGCGAGTACCGGGAGGGCGTTTCCGAGGAAGCGGTGGGCGCCCTCGCGGCCGAAGCGCGCGTTGCGGTCGGGCACGGTGAGGGAGACGTCGAAGGCGACCGACGTCCACTCCCCGTGCCCGAGCGGCCCGGGCAGGGCGATGCGCAGGGCAGTGCACCGCACGGTGAGCGGGCCCGGTGTGCCGCCGTCGACGTTCGACACGGTGACGGGCGCGGGCGCGCCGGGCGAGCCGCACCGGTCCTCGCCGTTGCCCCACAGGCGGAGGTACACCTCGTGCAGCGGCTGACGGGAGGCGTTCCGGAACGAGACCCGCTGCCGTCCCGTCCAGTGACTGCCGTCGTTGTCGGAGCGCAGGGACACGTCGTATCGAGCGCCATCCGGCGTCGCGGCCGCGCTCGCTCCCGACCCGGCCGCCGCGCCGGCGTCCCGCGCGCCGGGACCGACCGCGAGGAGTTGCACCAGCAGGACGAGCAGGACACTCAGCAGACGGCGACCGGACGTGTCCGACCAGGTGATCGACGGCGACATGCCATCGGATCCTGCCACAACTCGGCCTGGGTTAAGCCGACTTGGAGGCGCTTTCCGTCCGGGCGTGACGGTGCCGGATGCTTCTGTGGCCTCCTCGGGGTGCTTGACTCTCCCACGGAGGGAGAGTCAAGAGTGGAGCGCATGCACAGGGACGACGCGTCACGGCTGACGTGGAGCATCGGCGCCGTGGCACGGCACGTCGGTCTGCCCGTGAAAGTGGTCAGGCACTGGTCGGACGTGGGCGTCGTGACACCGGTCGGCCGGACCGGCGGCGGGTACCGCCGCTATGACACCGCCGGTGTGGCCAGGCTGCACCTGGCCCGCACGCTGCGGGACCTGGGGATGGGGCTCAAAGACATCCGGGCCGCCCTGGACCGCGAGGACGGGCTCACGGAGGTGGCCGCCGCGCACGTCGAGGCGCTGGAGGCGCAGATCCGCCGCCTGCGAACCCATCAGGCCGTCCTGCGCACCGTCACCCGACGTACGACTCACGAAGGGCTCGCTCTGATGACCCGCACCGCCCACCTGTCCCCCGGCGAACGCCGCGAGCTCGTCCACGACTTCCTCACCGGCACCCTCGGCGATCTGGATGTGCCCCACTTCCGCGAGGGTCTCCTCGATGCCGGTTCCGACCTGCCGGAGGATCCCACCGACGAACAGGTGGAGGCCTGGCTGGAGCTGGGCGAACTCATCGCCGACGGGGACCTGCGTCCCGCGCTACGGCGCATGGCCGAGTACGCCGCCCGTCAGGGGCGGGGAGTTCGAGAGGCCTCCGCCGCAGAGGAGATGCGCGCCCTCACCGACACCTGGACCGCGCGTGTCCGCGAGGCGATGCGGGCCGGCACGGCGGCGGACTCCCCGGCCGCCGACCGGGTCGTCGCCGACGTCGTCGCCGCCTGGCTGCCCAGTCGGGCGAACACCGATCCCGCCGTGGTCTCCGACGGCGCCGAGGCCCGCGCGCTCCTGTGCGAGCAGCTGACCGCCGCGGCCGAACCCGCCGTCGAGCGCTTCTGGCAACTGCTGTGTGTCCTCGGCGGCCGACCCGCGCCCGCCGGCATCGCGGAGGAAGGCCGTTGGCTCGTCACCGCGCTGTACGCCAACCCCGCGCCCGGCGCGCGTGACGCCGCGCTCGAAGCCCTGTACGCGGACGACACCGACCCTTGGCCCGGCGGTGTCCTGAACGCTTTCACGCGCGTCCAGGACACCGTTCACACCCTCGTGCGCGCGGCGACGCCGGACCGGTTCGGACTGCCGACGCCCTGCGCGGCATGGACCGTACGGGACCTGCTCGACCATCTGGTGTGGGAGAACATCATCTGGGGTGGTCTGGCCCAGGGCACGCCCCCGGCTGTCGGCCACACCGAGGACCACCTCGGCGACGACCACGTCGCGGCCTTCGCGACGGCCGCCGCCGGGGCTCGTGAGGCCTTCCTGCGACCGGGCATGCTGGACCGCGCCTTCGGTCCCGCTCCCGGCCGTCGCGTGGTCGAGCAGCTCCTCGTCGAACTGCTCGTGCACGGCTGGGACCTGGCGACCGCACTCGGCCTCGACCGCGATCTGGAGCCGGACATCGCGCGGGCGGCCCTGCCCGTCGTCCGGAAGATCCACGGCACCCTGCCCCGCACCGCCGGCGGCTCCATCGCCCCGGTGCGGCCCGCACCCGGACACGCCCCGGCCCTCGACCGGGTGGCCGCGTTCCTCGGCCGCGGGATCCCCGGGTGAACAACCCTGCGGGTCAATGCACCTGGCGCAGGCCGGAAATGACACGGTCGAGCGCTGCCCGGCCCGCGGGTCCCCAGGTCGGCTTGCCGCCGGGAAGGCCCCGGTCTCCGTTCCGGCCCATGAGCATGAGGAACAGGCACTTCATGGCGGCGAGCCCGCGGGCGCGGCGGATCGTCGCCTCGTCCGCGCGCGCGTACACGTCGAAGAACCGTGAGGCGGCGCCCTCGGGGAGGATGACCCAGGCGGCCGCGAGGTCCCACGCCGGATCTCCGGCGAACATGTCACCGAAGTCGACCACGCCCGTCAGCGTCCCGTCCGCGACGACGACGTTCGCGGGATGCAGGTCACCGTGCACCCACAGCGGCGGACCCTCCCACGCGGGGGCCGCGACGGCGTCGTCCCAGACGGCCCGGACCTCGTCGGCCAGGCCGCCGAGGGGTACGGCGTGGAAGAAGTGGTCGAAGCCGCCCGTGCACTCGCTGGGGTGACCGCCGCGGTCCGTACTGACCGGCGCATCGGCGGGCGCCTCCACGTGGAGCGCCCCGAGGAAGTCCGCCAACGCCTCGGCCGCGTGGTCGCCGCGGCTGAGGGTGCTGTGGTCCAGTGGCTCGCCGGGGACCCAGGTCACGATGGTCCACGGCTTCGGGAAGCGCGCGGACGGTACGCCGGCGCGTACGGGTCTCGGCACCGGCAGCGGCAGGCGCGGGGCCAGGACGGGGAGCCAACGGCGCTCCCCGCGCTGGAGATCCGGGGCACGTTCCGTGCGCGGCATGCGCACGGCCAACTCGTCCCCGAGACGCCACATGTGATTGTCCCAGCCGCCCGCCACCTCTCGGACGGGCAGCCCGGCGAGGTCCGGATGCTGGTCCCGGAGAAGATCCCGCACCAACTCCGCGGTGATCTCGGTCTCGGTCTGAGTCTCGGTAGCGGTCTGGGTCCGGGTCTCGGTCTGGGGCTCGGCATCGGTCATGCGGCGCCACGGTACGAGATCCAGTAACTCCCGCGATTGACCGGTCAATTGCGGAATTGTATGGTCAAGGTGTCGGGGCAGGACAGGAACCACGTCGCCAGTCGGCGTATTCGAGGAACGGACTGGTCAGTTGGCCGCGCCGCTCTACGTTCGGATCAGACGACAGATCGAAGCGAGGATCCGGGCCGGGGAACTGCCTCCCGGCACCCGGTTGCCGACCGAGAAGGATCTCTCCGTCGAGCACGGTGTCAGTCGCGCCACGGCGCAACGTGTCCTCAACGACCTGGCGGAGGCGGGGCTGGCGATCCGCCGACGCCGTCACGGTACGTTCGTCGCGGACGTGACCCGGCAGATCAATCTGCTCAACTTCGTCACGCCGGCGACAGCCGCCAAGGGCACACCGGGCCGGCACGAGGTCGTCTCCGCGCGGATCGTCAGGGCCGCCGACGCGGTCCTGCCCCTCCCTGACGCCGCCGCCGACACGGCCGTGGTGGAACTGGTCCGCCGCAAGCTGAACGTGCGCGAGGAGCCGCAGTCGGTCGAACGGCACGTGGTGCTCTTCGCGGCCGCGCCCGACCTGCTGAACGAGAACCTGGAAGACCTCGTCACCCTCCCGTATCTGCGGCGGCAAGGCGTGCCGATCGACGCGATCCGGCTCTACCTCGACCCGGTGGTCCTGGGCGAGCAGGACGCCGCACTGCTGAACAGCGAGGTCGGCACACCGGCGTTGATGCGGCGCAGGGAGTTGCGTGCCGAGGACGCGACCACCGTCGAGGTGGTCACGACGCTCGTCCGTCCGGGAACCGCCGAGTTCTTCCTGGAGCTGCCGGTTCCGGCCATGTGAGCACCAGTCGCCTCCGGAAAGGGGATGCGCGAACCATGAAGGTCATCATCATCGGTGCCGGTGTCCTGGGCGTGAGCGTGGCGAGGGAACTCGCCGTCGCCGGCCAGGACGTTCTCCTCCTCGACCAGCGGGGAGCGGGCACCGGCACGAGCGCGACCACCTTCGCCTGGACCAACTCCAGCCGGAAGCCCGACCCGGCCTACCACCGGCTGAACCTCGCGGGCATGGAGGAGCACGCCAGGCTCGCCGAGCGACTGCCCGGTGCGCCGTCCTACTTCCCCAGCGGGGCGCTGCAGTGGGCGGACGCCGCGAACGAACAGCGGCTCGCCGACAACGTGGGACGGCTGCGCTCCCTCGGCTACCCCGTGCACTGGGTCACGGCCGACGAAGCCACGCGGACCGCGGGCGAACTCCGCGTCCCGGCGACCATCACCTCCATCGCGCACTTCCCCGGCGAGGGATACGTACTTCCGGAGCTCTTCGTGCGGAACCTGCTGGCGGACGCCGAACGCCACGGGGCCACCTACCTGATCGGTGAGGCCGAGGCCGTCGACGACGGGCCGGGCGGAGTCGCCGTCACCCTGGCCGGAGGCGAGGTCCACAGGGCCGATCGCGTCGTCCTGGCGGCGGGCCGCTGGACCCGACGGCTCGCCGCCCGGGCCGGCATCGACATCCCCATGGTCACGGACACCGGTCGAGGAGCGCAGACCGTCGGTCTCCTCGGGTACGCCACGTCTCCCGCCCTCGACCTGCGCTGCGTGATCCACAGCCCGGGCCTCAACCTCCGCCCCGCCGCCCACGGGGGTACCGTCCTGCAGGCCCTCGACCTGAACGCGGACGTCGACCCGGCAGACCCGCCGTCCCCCGACGGGGACCTCGCGCGCACCCTCGCCGGACGGTTCTCCGCGCTGCTGCCCGGCCCCCGCCGGGAACCGGAGATCGACCTGCGTGTGGGCCTCCGCTCACTGCCGGCGGACGGCCACACCGTCGCCGGCTACGCCACCGCGCGGTCCCGCGTCTACTGCCTCGTCACGCACAGCGGCGTCACGCTGGCACCGGTGCTGGGGCGCCTGGTCGCGGCAGAGCTCACCACCGACCAGGAGCAGAGCCTCCTCGGGTCCTTCCGTCCCACTCGGTTCGAGGACGTGGCCCGCTCGGACATCGAGGTGGACCAACGGGCCGTCGGGCTGGGCGAGCAGTAGGGGTGAGGGCCGTACGCGTGCTGTCGCGTCCGGCGTCATATGCGTACAACCCTTTGCGCACCCCGAGGGTCGTAGGGGCGTCCGATCATCAGACAGGAGCATCACGTTGCGCGCTCGCACCCTGCCGGTGGCCACGGCCGCCGCCCTCGCCCTCGCCGTCTCCGCGCTCGGCGCGCCCTCGGCCGGCGCGGCGCCCTCCGGTCGGGCGGACGACTTCAACGGCGACGGCTACCGCGATCTCGCCATCGGCACGCCCAAGGCGAGCGGCGGTACGGTCACGGTCCTCCTCGGCTCGGCCTCCGGCGTCAGCCGGACCCGGTTCGTGAACGTCACCCAGAACACGCCCGGCGTGCCCGGCGCCTCGGAGAGCGTGGACAAGTTCGGGGAGAACGTCACCAGCGGCGATGTGAACCACGACGGCTACGCCGACCTGATCGTCGGCGCGCCCGGCGAGGAGGTCACCGGCAAGCCGCGCGGCTCGGTGACGATCGTCTGGGGCGGCGCGAAGCCCTTCACCTCAGGCGGCGTCGCCCTCACCGCCCCGACCGCCGGGGCGGCCGGCTTCGGCGAGGGCGCGGCCTTCGCCGACCTCGACGGGGACGGCACCGCCCAGCTGGCCGTCGTCGGTACCGACACGTTCTGGTGGTACGGCGACGGGGGGCCCACACAGGACGGCGCGATCGCCCCCGAAGTCGACTTCCTGCCGGACGGCGTACGGCTCGACGGCATCGTGGCCGGCCACTTCTCCTCGAAGGACGGCGGCAACGGCTACGAGTACCTCCTGCACGGCAGCCGGACCGAGCCCGACGGCTCCCCCGCCCCCGGCTACCTCGGCGTGCTGCGCGGCGGGCCCGGCGACATCGGCTCCGCGCACACGGTCCTGGGCGACGACGGGACGACCGGCTCGCCGGCATGGTGGTCGTCGGCGGTCGCGACGGGCGACATCGACGGCGACGGGTACGAGGACCTGGTCGTCGCCGACGCCGCGGGCGCCGCGGGCGGTTCGTTCACGGTGCGGTACGGGTCGGCGTCCGGTCTGCCGCTCAAGGGCCGCACGTACCACCAGGACAGCCCCGGGGTCCCCGGCACCGACGAGGTGTACGACGCCTTCGGTTCCGCGCTGGCCCTGGGCGACGTGACGGGCGACGGCCGCGCGGACCTCGCGATCGGCGCCCCCGGCGAGGGCGTCGACGGCAAGCGCACCGTCGGCAACGTCGTCCTCCTCAAGGGCAGTTCGAGTGGTCTGACCACGGCCGGCGCCCAGTCGTTCCACCAGGCCACCGCGGGTGTGCCCGGTGCCGCTGAGGCCGGCGACCACTTCGGCTCCTCCCTGGGCCTGCGCGACATCAACGGCAACGGCAAGGCCGACCTCGCGATCGGCGCGTACGGCGAGGACGTCCTGCCGGACGGTTACGACGACGGCGCGGGATGGGTGCTGCGGGGCGCGGCCGCCGGCCTCACCACCACCTCGGCGACGTCCTTCAACGCGACGGACTTCGGATACCCGGTGGTGGCGGGCCGGAAGTTCGCGAGCGTCTTCGCCCGCTGAGACCGGCCGCACGGCGAGGCCGCTCAGGTCGTGGAGCGGGAGTGCACGCTGACGGCATAGCCGCAGCCCTCCTCGTAGGGGTCGCCGCTCCACGTGGCGTACCGCCGGCGGAGGGTCAGTCCGGCCTCGGCGCACCACTGGTCGAACTCCGTGAGGGTCACCGTCGGTTCCGGCAGCGGAAGGTGCGCCGCGTCCAGGCCCATGCCTGTGACCAGCAGCCCGCCGGGGCGCAGTACGGCGGCCAGCTGCCGGACGACCGCCGCCTCGGTGCCGGGGGCCAGGAGCGGGATGACGTTGCCGGCGGCGATCGCCAGGTCGTAGTCCTGTTCCAGGCCGAGGGTGTCCAGACGGGCCAGGTCGCCGAGGAGCCACTCCTGTGCGGGGGCTTCCCGGCGGGCGACGGCGAGCATCGAGGGGTCGATGTCCACGCCGGTGCAGGAGTGGCCCAGTTCGGCGAGCCGGATCGCGATCCGGCCGGTGCCGCAGCCGGCGTCGAGCACGCGGGCGGCAGGCCCTGTCGGCAGAGTCGCGCAGAAATGGGCCTCGCCGTGGACGTCGTGGCCCGATGCGGCGAGCCGCGCGAAACGCCGGGCGTACTCCTCTCCGGCCTGTCCGCCGGTCAGTTCGGCCCAACGGTCGCGATCTCCGGTCATGTTCAGCACACCTTCCGGTCAGCCTCCACCGTGCGGACAGCCCCGCCGCCGCGCCTGGCCGAGGAGACGGCCATGGCCACGGTCCCGAGCCGAAAGGATCTTAACGGTGCGGACCCCGGCCGGGCCCGTACGGCCGCCGTCCCCCGGCCCGACGCCGCTTCGTGGTGGTGTCGACGCTCATCGTGGGGGGGGTGTTGCGCTCTCAGTCGGATGCGAAGATCGTCTTCTTCTGCCGCTCGATGGACGAGAGCAGGCTGTCGACGCCCTTGGGGTCGCGGATGAACTTCTGCAGCGCCGGCTGCATCACCGTGGAGGTGAAGTCGGGGCGACTGTCCCGGTCCATGAACTGCGTCAGTGTCTTCGCCCCGCTGATCATCTCGAACGCCTTCTGCTGGAGCGGCGAGTACGAGGAGATGTCGGCTTTCCGTGACGCGGCCACCACGCTGGGGTCGGCCTTGAGGTAGATCTGCTCCGCCTCGGGGGTGCCGAGGAACTCCATGAGCCTGACGGCGCCGGACTTGTTCTTCGGGGCCCTGCTCATCATGAAGCCGTCGGTCGGCGCCTCGACGGTGTCCTGCCCGTACGCCGGGTCGATCTCCGGGAAGGCGAAGAAGTCCAGGTCGTCCAGGTCGGCCTTGTTGGTGAACTGCTGGCCCACGAAGGTGCCCAGCAGGTACATGCCCGCCTTCTTCGACACCAGGGTCTGCGCCGCGTCCTGCCAGGTGCGGCCGACCGCGCCCTCCTGGTGGTACGGCAGGACCTCGCTCCAGTGGTCGAAGACGGCCTTCACCTTGGGGTCGGTCCATGAGGCCTTGCCGGCCATCAGGTCGACGTGGAAGTCATAGCCGTTGGTACGGAAGTTGATCTGGTCGAACGTGCCGAGCGCGGGCCAGGCGTCCTTGTCGCCGAAGGCGATCGGGACCAGCCCGTCCTTCTTCATCCGCTTGCACAGCGCCACGAACTCCTCCCAGGTGGTGGGGACTTCGTAACCGCGCTGCTGGAAGACGCTCTTGCGGTAGAAGACCGCCCAGGGGTACGTGGTCATCGGCACGAAGTAGTACTTGCCGTCCTCGCCCCTGCTGAGCTTCCTCATCGCGTCGGGGAAGTTGCCGCCGATCTTGTCCCACACCTCGTCGATAGGGGTGGCGAGGCCCTTGGCCGCGAAGAACTGCATGCGGTAGCCGGCGAACCAGTTGAACACGTCGTCCGGCGTGCCCTGCAGATAGGTGTTGATCTGCTCCTGGAACGTGTTGTGGTCCTTGGTGTTCACGTCGACCGTGATCCCGGACTGCTTCTCGAACGCCGCGTAGATCTCGGCGAACGCCTTCTTCGGCACCGCGTCCGACGCGTTGGAGCCGACAGTGACGGTCTTGGCGTCGGCGGCGGTGCCGCCGCTGCCGCCACAGGCGCTGAGCAGCGGTATACCGGCACCCAGTACCGCGGCTCCGCCGAGTCCGCGAAGCACGGAGCGACGGCTGGTGCCGGGGGTGGACCGGCCGAGAGATGAATGGTGCATTTCGGCTCCTGACAGGGCTGCCGCACCTGAGGCAAGGCACGTCGGCCCGAAGGGGGTAGAACGGAAGGACGGTTGTCGACACGACCAAAAACCAACGCGATCGGACATATACGATCGGCAATTGCGAGGAAGCGTGAACGTTCCGGAGACCCTCTGTCAAGACTTTGCGCCGAACACCTCTCACCGGCCGCGACCGCCCCAGACTGCCCGGACCCTCGCCCTGACATGGCACAACCTGCCCGCCAGGACTCTTGACGCGCGACCGCCGGATGCGTAGACATGACCGCGCGGTCAGATCGCGCGGTCATGTCGTTGACCTTGTTCGATGCGGCAACATGACCCTCTGACCTGGACACACGGCCATCAGGAGACCTCATGACACCAGGAGCGGAGCGCGGCGCGGGCGCTCCCGCGCCGCGGAGCGCGGACGTCGCCCGGCTGGCCGGGGTCTCCCGCAAGACGGTCTCACGCGTCCTCAACAACGAGCCGTACGTCTCCGACGAGGCCCGCCGCCGCGTCCTCGCGGCCGCCGAGGAACTGGGCTACCGGCTCAATCACGCCGCCAGGGCCCTGGCCTCCGGACGCACCCGCTCCATCGGCGTCGTCGCGCTCGGCACCACCGGGTACGGAACCGCCTCCCTGCTCGTACACATCGAGCGGGCGGTGCGGGACGCCGGTTACGCGCTGCGCGTCGTCAACACGCCGGACGGCGACCCCGAAGGCATCGCCGGTGCGCTGCAGTCGCTCCTCGAACAGGGTGTGGACGGCGTCGTCGTCTCCGAGCCCATCGTGGAGGGAAGTATTTCCGTCCGCCTCGACGTGCCCGTCCTCTTCCTCGGAGCACCGCCGGCCTTCACCTCCACCCGGACGGTGACGGTCGGTGTGGGCGCCCACGCACTCGCTCAGGCGGCGACCGAGCACCTGCTGGACCTGGGACACACGACCGTCCACCACCTCGCCGGTCCTCGGCGGTGGTACGCCACCAAGGACCGCATCCAGGGGTGGCAGACGGCACTGGCGGCACGGGGCGCGCACGAACCTCCTCTGCTGAACGGTGACTGGTCGGCGGCCTCCGGGTATGCCGCGGGCCGCGAGCTGGCCTCGGACCGGTCCGTGACCGCGGTGTTCGCCGCCGGCGACGAGATGGCGATCGGCCTGATCCACGCGCTGCGGGAGGCCGGACGTCGGGTGCCGGAGGACATCAGCGTCGTCGGCTTCGACGGCAACCCCGTCTTCGCCTACGTCTCCCCTCCCCTGACCACCGTGCGCCAGCCGTTCGAGGCCGCGGCCGGGGAGGGCATCCGCCTTCTCGTGCACGCCATCGAGCAGCCCGACACCGCCCCGCCGCCGGCGGGCGACCTACCCGTCGAACTCGTCGTCCGCGGCTCGACGGCGCCTCCGCCGCCTCGTCCCGGTCGACCGACCCCGTAGAGACGGACCGCGAGAGCGATTCACACAAAAACCAACAGCCGGGCCCGCCGACGACCCAAGTCGGCGGGCCCGCGGCACCATCACGATCGCCCGCACCCGGCGCCGCACCACCCGTAGTTGGGGGTTCTTCCCTCATGTGCCCGCACCGCTCCCCGCCCACGATGTTCAAGCACAACCAGTCAGTGGTCAGTGGTCAGTAGTAGTGGTCAGTGGTCAGCAGGGGGAAGAGGAGGAGCATTGAAGACCTCGATGCGCACAGCGGTGCAGGTCGGCGTGACGAGCGTGGCGCTGGGGGCGGCGACGGTGCTGTCGGCGGGTCAGGCGCACGCCGCGACGGGGGTGCGCGTGGACACCGTTCGCCTATACGTCAGCGCAGTGGCGGGCAAGGCCAACGACCTGTCCGTCACCCGGTCCAGCAACACGGTCACCATCAGTGACGGCGGTGACGCCGTCCTGGCCGGATCGGGCTGCACACAGGTCGACCGTGACACCGTGAACTGCCCGTACGACGGCCGCACCCTCACGCTCGACATGGGGGACCTCGGTGACATGGTCCTCGTCACCGGCAATCTGTCCGCCAACATCACCGGCGGCACGGGCGACGACATCATCACCATGGACTACACATCCACCGCGAGGACCTTCCTGGACGGACAGGGCGGGCACGACACCGTCTTCGGCGGTGCCGGGGTCGACAACATCACCGGTGGCGCCGGGGACGACGTCATGTTCGGCAGGAACGGCGACGACCGCCTCGTCGCCGGCGACTCCACGCCCGGCAACGACCGCTCCTTCGGTGACGCCGGCACCGACACCTGCACGGGAGACGCCAACGACCTCAAGGACAGCTGCGAGCGCTGACCGTCCCCGCGCCCGGGCCGTCGTCGCGGCGGGCACCCCGCACCCCTGGACTTCGACCCCATGGGAGGGCACCCGCCGCTTCGTCGCCCCGGTCGAACGGGATCAGCGGGCTGTGGCTCAAGGACGTAGGGCCACCGGCGCGAGCTAGTTCGTACGGGGCGTTGGTGAGCGGGGCGCCGCACTCGTCCTCGGTGCCCAGGTACAGGGAGCCTGTTCCGAGGTCACGGAGCCACGGGGTCCCGAGCCCGGTGCCGCGGTGCAGCGGTGCCTCTAGCCCGACATGCGGCGCCATTCACGTCCGCCGTCGTCGGAGACCCACAGCCCCTCGTCCCGCACCAGGTCGTACGTCGCCGTCGTCGCGTCCACGATGCCGTAGAGGGTGGTGCCCTCGACGGTCAACGACGTGAACTTCGCCGGGGTCTCGATTTCACGGAAGGCGCTGTCGGCGGGGGCGGCGGCGAGCCAGTAGCGGCCGCCCACCTCCCCGACGAGCAGTCGTCCGTCCGCGAGCACCTCCAGGACGAACAACTCCTGGCCGCGCCCCAGGTCGTTCCAGGGGATGCCGCCCGCGAGGACCGTACGCCAGTGTTCACCGCCGTCCGACGTCAGCAACAGGCCGCGCACGCCCTCGTCCGTGTCCAGGGCGACGGCCGCCGTGCCACCCCGCGCGGCGAGAGCGGCGACCCCGTACGCCTTCGGCACGGCCTCCGAGCCGAGCGTGCGACCGTCACGCTGCCACACCACGCGATGCGGCTCCTCGGACAGCGACTGATCGAGACTCCAGACCGTGCCCCGCTCGTCCACGGCGACATGAACGGCCTCGTCCGGCAGTCCGGCCGGAGGTGCCACGGTGCGGGTGGCGGGGCGGTAGACGAGGGCCGACTCCACCTCGGAGAGCAGGACGTCGCCTGGGCGGGTGCGCAACGGGGTCTCGGTGAGGGCGAGTTCGGCCCGCTTTCCCCGGACATCGAGGGTGTACGCTCCCCGGTCCCCCGGCACCTGTACGAAACCGCCGCGCACTCCCCTGAACACGGGCTGCACATCCTCCGCGTCGGCGTGCTCCGCGTGTTCGGCGACCGTACGGCCGTCGGGGCCGACGATGCGCCAGGCAGTCGCGGCCGGGCCCTCGTCGTCCTCGACGTTGTTGGCTTCGTACGTCAGCAGCAGCGAGCCGTCGCCCGCGCTCACCACACCGGAGGGAGCCCCAGCCGCCTCGATCACGTCGGCGGGGCTCGGGTGAGGATCTTCGATGACCCGTTTGTACGTCGACTCACGGTCGCCTGAGGTGGTGCCGGCGTCCCCGCCCTCCGGACCGCAGGCGCCCAGTACCAGCACCGCACCGACCAGGGCGCCCAGCCCGGCCGTCCGCCGACCACCCCTCCTC
>NZ_JARGEE010000119.1:0-22505 GCF_033794485.1 Streptomyces sp. MB09-02B | reverse complement strand
GCCCGGGGTGGGGCCGGGCCGCACGGGGTCCGGGTCGGGATGCGTCATCGCGTCCTCCAGCCAGGGGTACGTCGCGTCGGCCATGAACTGATGCCACGGGTACCCGTCGCCCGCACGCGCAGTCACCCGGTCGGCGGGCAGCGCGTGACCGCGCCCGCCGACGGGTTCCTCAGAAGCCCTCGGGGTGGGCGATCAGCCAGTCCTTCGCGGCCCGCAGCAGCTCCGGGTCGGCGGCCGGGGCCTCCTCGGAGTGGCGTTCGGCCCACTTCACGACGTACGGGCACAGGGGGGCGACGACGACGCCCTCGCGGGCGGCGATGCCGTACAGCTCCCGGGCCAGCGAGCCCGCGACGCCCTGCCCCTCGTACGCGGACTCGACGATCGTGTGGACCGGGACGAGCGCGCCCCGCGGGGAGTCGAGGACGAAGTACTGGATGTGACCGGCCAGTTCGTCGCCGGCGAAGGCCTCCAGTCGGCCGGCCGCCCGGTCGTCACGGATCTGTACGTCGCTCATGTCACTCCTCGCGTGCGGATCGGGGACGCCGGGCGGTCGTCCGGGGCCTCGGACGGTGACGGCACGAGGCTCAGACGGTGACGGCCTGCGGGCTGCGCCGCTGGTCCGAACCGGGCACCGGCTCGGAGGCGTCCGAGCCCAGCGCCACGATCCGGTTGCCCTGGTCCACATGCACGACCCTGGGCTCCAGGGCGCGGGCCTCGGCGTCGGAGACCTGAGCGTAACTGATGATGATCACCAGATCCCCGGGATGGACGAGATGGGCCGCGGCCCCGTTGATCCCGACCACACCGGAGCCCCGCTCGCCCTCGATGACGTACGTCTCCAGCCGGGCGCCGTTGGTGATGTCGACGATGTGCACGAGCTCGCCGGGCAGCAGATCGGCGGCGTCGAGCAGCTCGGCGTCGATGGTCACGGACCCGACGTAGTGCAGGTCGGCTTGGGTGACGGTGGCTCGGTGGATCTTGGACTTGAACAGAGTACGCAGCATCTTGGACTCCTGGAAGACGGCTCCCTGCCTGCTTGCTGCAGGTCAAGGGCGTTCTTCACTGTACAACTGCGCGCCAGGACTCGACGATTGTGAGAAACATCGCTTCACTCTGGCGAGAGGGCTCCCTGCCTGCGTTTCCGCGCGAACCAGGCTGTCGCGACGCCGCCGACCAGGCACCTGCTCGAACGCCCGCCTCGGAATGTGCGAGGACTGATGCTGATCAGATGCTGACTTACCTGACGGCACATCAGGAACATGAGGGGCATGGACGAGCCACTGCCCCGGAGCACCTAGACGAGTAGATCCGAATTCCCCGCGTGGTTACAGCTCGGTAGCGCTGGATGTGGTGCTGGGGCGAGGCCGTAGGGAGATGGTCATGGTGGTGGATGGTGGCTCCATCGGACCGGTGTTCAACTCGCCTCAGCAGGGCACCTCGTGGACTGCCGCCTCTGCGGAGATCGTCAGAGGCCTCGTACCGAAACGAGTAACGCTTGATCCCCGTCACCACGACGCGGGACACGACCGTCACGTTCGCTGGAGTGGTGAACCGACGGCCACTCGGTGATCTCGTCTTTGACGCTATGCGGTGAGTTCAGTGGGCAGGACGGTCTCGACGGTAGTGCATAGATCGGGTGGAGGCGGGCCTTGACCAGCAGGTCGAGTCCATGAAGCGGCGGGCCTCGGTCCACTCGTCGACCGACCGCGTCGGTGCGGCGGCGGATCTCCTTGTTCAGCCGCTCCTGCGGATTGTTCGACCGGATTTGCCGCCAGATCTCGACCGGAAAGGTGGTGAAGGCCAGCAGTCGAAGTGGGCTGCGCCGTTGAAGAATTGGCCTTACAGTGCGTCCAGGCCGTGCCCGGCTGGGCTCGCACGGCGTCGGTGCGGGGCTGTTCGAAGAAGGTCCGCAGCAGGATGGCCACCCACGGCTGGGCCGACCCAGAAGGCGACTGTCGTCGCAGGGCGATGTCATGGCGGTCACTCCACGCGGTCCGCGCAACATCGGAGGGAACAGGCACTGCCGCATTCAGCGGCCGTGAGTGCCTGCCCGGGCCGTCCGCCGACGTGATCCGATCGTCCCGGGGCACCCGCTGCGGACGCACCGCTCCGTCGGGAAGAAGAGATCACACAGGCAATGGATCATGCCGTCCCGCTCTCCGGGTACCGTCAGGGTATGAGTCATCCGCACCCCGAGCTGAAATCCGCCCCGCCCCTTCCCGCAGGAGGGCTGCGGGTCGTCGCCCTGGGCGGCCTGGGTGAGATCGGCCGCAACATGACCGTCTTCGAGCACGCCGGCAAGCTGCTCATCGTCGACTGCGGCGTGCTGTTCCCCGAGGAGACCCAGCCCGGCGTCGACGTCATCCTGCCGGACTTCACCTCTATCCGGGACCGGCTGGACGACATCGTGGCCGTTGTCCTCACCCACGGTCACGAGGACCACATCGGCGGTGTGCCGTACCTGCTGCGCGAGCGGTCCGACATTCCCGTGGTCGGCTCCAAGCTGACGCTGGCGTTCCTGGAGGCCAAGCTCAAGGAACACGGCATCCGGCCGCGCACGGTGCGGGTGCGGGAGAACGACCGGCGTGGCTTCGGGCCCTTCGACTGCGAGTTCGTGGCGGTCAACCACTCCATCCCGGACAGCCTCGCGGTCGCGATCCGCACCCGGGCCGGGATGGTGCTGCACACCGGCGACTTCAAGATGGACCAGTTCCCTCTCGACGACCGCATCACCGATCTGCGCGCCTTCGCCCGCCTCGGCGAGGAGGGTGTGGACCTGTTCCTCACCGACTCCACGAACGCCGAAGTACCCGGCTTCACCACCTCCGAGCGTGAACTGAACCCGGCGATCGAGCAGGTGATGCGCACCGCACCGCGCCGGGTCATCGTCTCCAGCTTCGCCAGCCACGTGCACCGCATCCAGCAGGTCCTGGACGCCGCCCACCAGCACGGCCGGAAGGTCGCCTTCGTCGGCCGGTCGATGGTCCGCAACATGGGCATCGCCCGTGATCTGGGCTACTTGAAGGTCCCCTCCGGTCTCGTCGTCAGCACGAAGGAGCTGGAGAAACTCCCGGACCACAAGATCACTCTGGTGTGCACCGGTTCCCAAGGCGAACCGATGGCCGCGCTGTCACGGATGGCCAACCGTGACCACATGATCCGCATCGGCAAGGGCGACACCGTCCTGCTCGCCAGCTCCCTCATCCCCGGCAACGAAAACGCCATCTACCGGGTGATCAACGGACTCACCCGGTGGGGCGCCCACGTGGTTCACAAGGGCAATGCGAAGGTGCACGTCTCCGGGCACGCCAGCGCAGGCGAACTCGTCTACTGCTACAACATCGTCAAGCCCCGCAACGTGATGCCCGTGCACGGCGAATGGCGCCACCTGCGAGCCAACGGCGACCTCGCCATCCGCACCGGCGTCGACCCCGACCGGGTCGTCATCGCCGAGGACGGCGTCGTCGTAGACCTCGTCGACGGGCGCGCGTCCATCACCGGCAAGGTCCCCGCCGGCAACGTCTACGTGGACGGCATGGAAGTCGGCGGCGCCACCGAAGCGTCCCTCAAGGACCGCCTCACCCTCGCCGCCGAAGGCGTGGTCACGGTCGTGGCGATCGTCGACGCGGACACCGGCGCCCTCGCGGAGGCCCCCGACTTCCTGGCCCGGGGCTTCGTCCACGACGACACCACCTTCGAGTCGGTCATCCCCGTCATCGAGAAGACCCTGGCCACAGCGGCCGAGGAAGGCGTCGGGGACGCGCACCAACTCGAACAACTCGTCGCCCGCGCCGTGGCGAACTGGGCGTTCCGCACCCACCGCCGCAAGCCCCTCATCATCCCCGTCATCATCGACGCCTGAGCCACGGCACTGTCCCCGGTTCCGCGGCCAGCGGGCATCGAGGTCGGGCAAGGGAGTCGGCAGCCACCCCAGGGAACCGGGGTGGCACCGCACTCCACATGAAGAGTCATCGGGACCAAGGAGCTGGAGGCGCGACAACCCGCAGGTCAGCACCTTGTCCCACCTTATTGGGGACGGTCTCTGAAGTGTCCGTCGCGTCGCACGAGCGTCCCGGTCACGCCATGAGAGGGCGTGCAGGACCTCGCCCGCCTTCACCCGCGACAGGAACACCGGGCATTCCATGTGGCAGACGGAGGTGACCGCCCTGGTCCCTGCGGCACAGCACAGCAAAACGCCCACACCAGAGGTGTGGGCAAGAGGGAATCCCGAATCACGACAGCTGCGCAGACGCGACACGCACACACCGCACGGCCTGCGCGTCACCACGGGAAATGATCACAGCGCACGCCGAGACCGAGCGTGCGGTGCCCGCCGACGCTGACGGGCACGCTCGCCTCACGCTGCTGCCGTTGGGTTCGCCGATTCGGCGGCACGGCGATATTCGGCGTTGAGGCGCTGGGCCTCCTCGAGCTGGTCTTCGAGGATGACGATCCGGCAGGCGGCCTCTATGGGGGTCCCGTGGTCGACGAGTTCCCGGGCCCGGGCGGCGATGCGCAGCTGGTAGCGGGAGTAGCGGCGGTGTCCGCCTGCGGAGCGAAGCGGGGTGATGAGGCGGGCTTCGCCGATGGCTCGGAGGAAGCCCTGTGTGGTGCCGAGCATCTCGGCGGCCCGGCCCATGGTGTAAGCGGGGTAGTCGTCGTCATCGAGACGGCCGAACGTGTCGTCTGCTGTCATTGCACCTCTCTGCGGAACGCGTTGAGGGGCCCTGGCGCCGTATTGGCGCCAGGGCCCCGAAGGAACTACTCCACCATCTGCCGGCCCTGATACTGCACCGGCCTTCTGTTTCCGCAGACCCGACCGAGATGCTGTCGGGGGTGCGGGGATCGCGGTTGCTTGACCGGAGACCACCTCACTATCGATGTCCTGCGGTACCCGGGCCCAAGACTTCCGCCCGGGCGATCCTGATGGCGCTCGGCTCCTCCGTTCTTCCCTCTTGACCAACTAGTCACTACTGGTGACCTCGCACAGCGCCACTCTTCGGCAGCCAGCCCCGTCGCCCGTCCTGCGTCTACTCCGGCTCAGAACCCCACTGCCGAACCTCCCGATGCGCGCGCCCGCAGCCGACGCCTTCACCGAGGTACTGCTCACTGACTCACTGCTGGGTACTGCGAACCTTCACTTACCGGTACTGCCACTGCGGTACTGCTCATGGCGGCCCCTGATCACTGCGGGCCGCCCGGTCCGGTCGTCAGTCCCGTCACCGTCCTGCAACCGCTCTGGCTTCGGAACTCCACCACCGCACCGTCCTGCAACTGCGTACTGCCGCCCGGCAGTTCATGTCTGCCGGGCTCGCTCGATCTCGGCTACGAGAGAAACCATAACCACACCGCCGCCAAAAGTCTACTTCGGCTGGTACAGATTTCCGCGCGGTCGAGGATGAGGTAATCCGCCTCGACCGGTGGTCCTTGGATGGTGCAAGCAGCTCCGAGGCTCAGTCCGGCGCTCGCAGTGCCTCACCGCCGCGCAGCACGTCGGGCTGAGCGTGGCGTCGCCGACCGAGCCACGGCGGCCGCGTCATTCCGAGGGAATGCGAAACTCGAATTCGGGGCGGTCCCACGGTACGGCGGGCGGGTTCGCGAGCGCGGTCCCGGTCCGCACTGCACCGACGCGGTGGTAGAAGCCCTCGGCGGGAAGATGCGACACGACATTGACACGGTCGAGCCCTGCGGCACGGGCCTCGGACTGCATGTGCGCGACGAGCAGCCGTCCAATACCACGTCCTTGCGCTTCGTCAGCGACGAACAGCAGGTCGAGCTCCGGTGGAGCAAGGACGAGCGAGTAGAACCCGAGGACCCGGCCTTCGTGGCCGTCGGCGCCGACGGCCACGAAGGCTCGGTGGGCCTCGATGTAATCAGGACCGACCCGGTAGCCCGCGACTGCGGCTGCATACTTACCCTCGTAGGCGCTTGAGCCACGCACGAGCCGCGTAAGCCGTTTGGCATCCCGCGCGACGGCCCTCCGTATCGTGATCGGCCGGCTGATCGGGGAAGTGCGTGAACTCACCGGGAGAGTATTTCGCGCCGGGTGGTGCCATCGTGCGGCGGGTCGGCTGCTCGGACCGGCGATCCTGCACCACTCCCGGGAACGAACGGGTGGTCGACGGCTGCTTCCCCGGCTCTGCCGCAGCGAAGCAAGCCTGTGCAGGACTACTGCGGGGCTGGCCTCGTGAGCCGGTCATCCTCGACCTGTCGCCTTCACAGACGGTGGACTTTGCGAGAGCGCAGTAAACGACCTGGTTGGTCGCGAAGAGTTCCCGGGTCGCATGCTGCGCATCAGCCGTGAGAACGGGTGCCGCCGCCGTGTCCTTGCTCGGTGCCCGAGAGGGGAGAGTCCGAGTGCAACGGCGCCCCCGGACACCGCAACCCACACATTTGGAAGCTTTGTCGGGGCGCACCCCAGGACCCTGGCCTGGACGCCCACGGACAATCTCTCCCACCTGCGCCATGTGGTGCCGCTGACCACGTTGCTCGACTGGTACCACGTCGCCCAGACCCCGGAGCACGAGGACGCCGCCGTCGCCGCGCTGCGCGACGCTCCGGGACGGTCGGTCTTCTGCCTCGGCGCCGGATGGGGCACACCCGACCCCGTCGACGCCGACATCCGCCGCGTCCGCGCCGCCTTGCCCGGGGACGGCCCGGTCACCATGGCGCTCGGACTGCGCGGACCCGAGGCGACCAGCATGGACACCGTCGCCCGGGAACTGAAGCTGGCGGCCGCACTCGGCCTGCGCACCAGTCTGCACGTCGACCTCGTCGGCGGTGCCGTCGCCGATCTGCGGGAGCACGGCCTGCTACGGGACACCACCACGTTCGTCCACGGCAACGGGCTCAGCGACGAGGAGCTGCGGATGCTCGCCGACGCGGGCAGCACGCTGTCGGTCAGCCCGGACGTCGACCTGAAGATGGGCTTCGGCAACCCGATGACCGGCCGGGCGCTGGCCGCCGGTCTGCGCCCCACACTCTCCATCGACGACGTCCCCTCCGTCGGCGGAGACATGTTCTCCACCATGCGCACAGCCTTCGCCGTGCAACGCGGCCTGGACGGCGGCCTGCGCTCCCGCGACCTGCTCGCCTTCACCACCATCGACGCCGCCGCCTCATGCGGACTCGCCACCAGAATCGGCAGCATCACACCCGGCAAGGACGCCGACCTCATCCTCCTGCGCGCCGACGACCTGACCGTCTTCCCCGTCACTGACCCGGCCGCCTCCATCGTCAGCACCGGCCACCCCGGCCTGGTGGACACCGTCCTCGTCGCCGGCCGCGTCGTCAAACACAACGGCGTACTGCTGGACATGGACCTGCCGGGGCTGCGGACCCGGCTGCTCGCATCACGCAACCGGATCGCGGCCGCCGCCGGCATCCCGCTCGACGGCACCTGGCGACCCCAGCCGGCAGCACAGTAAACGCACCCGACTTCGAATACCTCTGCCAAGCCCCTCCCACACCCATGGGGTTACGTAGGTCCGTGGACGCAGTGCACCGCCCCGCGCCTTCCGCTGCCGCTGGTGCGCTGGTGCGCTGGTGCACAGAAGGCTCTCAGTTGTCGAACGGCGACACGTCGCCAGGCGTGAGGTCCTCTCGAAGCCGCAGGAAGCGGACCGGATGGCGACACGGCCCCGTCGATCGCGGTGTCGGCCAGGAATTCCGACACCAGATCCGGCCGGACGGGACGGTATTCCAACTCGCCCCCAGAGCCCCATCCGGCACCGAAGCGGCGACCCCGCCAGGGGTGATCGGGGCCAGCCGGACGCAGTTGCCGCGCGCGATCGCGCCGCACGGTGGCGGGCAGGGGCGTGCTGTGGGCGATCAGCCGCAGATTACCGACGGCGTCGTACCGGGCCAACAGCAGCGTGGCCGGGTCGGTCACGGCCCCGGTGATCCTCCGATGAGCCCCTCGGACGTCGTGCGGGAGCGGACCTTGATCCAGGCCCAAGCCCTATGTCGCGCCGGCCGATCAACCGCGGCTGCTCGCCCTGCTGCACCCGGACGACCAGCGCAGCCGACGTACACGGTGCTCGTGATCAGGCGCCGCCCCATGCGTCCCGCGCTGTCCGGCTGTGAGTCGGAGCAGTAGCCGCTGCGCAGTCCGGCCGCTACTGGCGGGAGGGAGATATTCCGACCGTGCGCTGTGCCCGTGCTGAGCCGCTCTACAGAACCTGATCGGCCTGAGGTCCACCTGCTGTCTCAGGGCGCCGGTCGCCAACCGTCCCCGGCCAGCGCGCGGGGCGGGCGGGGGACGCACGTTTCCGAAGGGGACGAAGCAGGCGCGCTGACGCAGGTCGCCACAGGCCGCTGACCGTCCTGTCGGACCCGCATGCGAACATTCGGACCCATGGATCTCGCAGACGCCCTCGCCGGCCTCGACGCCCACCCCTGGGCCTCCGTCTCGCACGCCTACGGCCCCGCTGAGGACCTGCCCGACCTGCTGCGCGCCCTCGCCGAGGGCGGCGGGGGTGCCGAGGAGGCGATCTCCGAGCTGTACTCGTGCATCCTCCACCAGGGCACGGTGTATTCCGCCAGCGTGGACGCCGTCCCGTACCTCGCCCGGATCGCCGCTGGTGCCCGGCCCGGGGCGGCCGAAGTCCTCTGCCTGCTCGGCGGATTGGCCGAGAGCGATGATGAATGGGAGATCGCGCCGGGCGCCGTCCGGGCCGCCGTAGCCACCCAAATCCCCCTGCTCATACCGCTGCTGGCACATGAAGTCGTGAACGTCCGGCTGCTCACCGCCTCGACGCTCGGCCACACCCGGAATACCGAGGCCGCCCCGGTCGCCCTGCGAAGCCGGTGGAAGGTCGAGGCCGATCCCGGTGTCCGAGCCGAACTGCTCATCGCCCTCGGCCGGGTCGACCGCTCCGGCGCCGCCGTCGAGACCCGCGCGCTGCTCGGTGCAGACACACCCGCGCCGCTGCGTCTGGCCGCGCTCCTCGTCGCTCTGGCCGCCGGGGAGCCTTGGACCGACGCCCACCACGATGCCGCGCTCGGCCTGCTGCCCGCCCGCGAATTCACCGTCGACCGGTACAGCATGCACCACCGAGAGCCGCTGTACGCGATCGTCGACAGCCTGCTGCGCCGCGAGACCGAGGCAGACCGCGAGGCCGCCTTCGCCCTGCTGGACGCCGCCCTGCGCGACGGCCGACCCGAGGTGCGGGCCGAGGCGCTCTCCGCGGCCGACCACGCCTGCCACCTCTCCCGCAGCGCTCCCCGGCGACTCGTCCCGGCCATCGCCCCACTCGCCGCCGAGTACCCGGCGTCAACCCTGCTCGGCAAGCTCGGCCCGGCCGCCGCCGAGGCCGCGCCCACCCTCGCCGAACTCGCCGCCCGACCCGACGACGAGACGGCTGACCAGGCATTGGCCGTGCTCGTCCGGGTCGCGCCCCGACAGGCCGCCCCGCTGCTGGCCCGGGACCTCGACCGGCGCCCCCGCGCGCTCGACGCCGCAGGAGACTTCCAGGCCCCCGCCTTCCCCTTCGACCCGGCCCTGCTCGCCGCCGTCCGCGCACGCCTGGCCGCAGACGGGCTCGGCAACAACGAGACCGCCGACCTGGTCCACCTCCTGCGTCAGTGGGGCCCGCAGGCCGCTGCCGCCTTGCCCGAGCTGTACGCCGTGCTGCCCCGCTTCCAGTACGCGGCCACCGCCATCACCGCCGTGGCAGACGCCGGCCCGCAGGCCGAGCGCGAGCAGGCCGGCGCCGTGCTGCGTGCCGCCGCCGGGTCGCTGATGGTGGCGCGAGCCCACCACGACCTCACCGGCGAGACCGACGTCCTGCTCGACGCCGTCGCCAAGGCGCTCGCCGCCGGTCCGCGTGAGGTCGCCGAGGCCGCCCAGGCCGCCGCCACCCTGGGCGCGACGGCCGCCGGCCTGCTCCGCGCCCTGCGGGCAGCAGTCAGCGAGGACGCCGAGCCGACCACCCCACAACTGGACCGCGACATCGCGATCGCCACCGCCCTGTGGGAGATCGACGGCGACGCCGAGGAAGCCGTCACGATCCTGGCCTCCGTCCTCGACCGCACCACCGGCAACCAGCTCTGGTACCGGTGGACCGTCGTCCGCGCCATCCGCGCCACCGCCCTCCTCGGGGCGGCCGCCCAGCCCCTGATCCCCCGACTGGAACAACTGCTCGCCGACCCCGAGAAGGCCCCTGCTGCCGCCCTCGCACTGCTCGCCATCACCGACCCCGACGTCGTCGACCTCGGCCGACTCGCCGAGGCAGCCCTCCACTCCGCCGAAACCGGAGCGGACATCTCCGGCGCCTGCGAGGCCCTCCAAGCCCTCGGTGTCACCGCCCTGAGCCCCCACCAGCGCCTGCGCGTCGCCGAACTCGCCGAGCAGGACCGGCGCATCGTCGGCTCAGGCGTCGCGAACAGCATCATCCGCGAGGACGAGCGGCTGCGCGCCCTCCTGACCGCCATCTGATCCCGAGGCCGGGGCGGACGAGTAATCGATCACCGCCCCGGCCCGCCCCGTATGGCGTGCTGCCGGATGGATCCTGCCGCTGGCCGCGCCGCCATCGCCGGTCGGGAGCCGAGCTGCGGTGACCCACATGCCATGAATCGACTGACCGCGGCGAACCGTAGTACGCGTGTTGCGGGCTCGTACGCTCGGCGTGATCCGCTCGATGCGGTAGTCCCGCGCCAGCAGAGTCGGGTCGCCGGGCCGGATGCCGGTTGAGGCCTCGCGCTCCGCCAGGTCGGTCCACCCTGCCAGAACAGGTGCCCGCGGTGGGCGGGTCGCCGCTGCGGGGCCGGGGGCTGTCCGTGCGCGGTCAGGTCGGACGGCGAGCAGGCCAACAGAGCAGACCCTCTATCACAACGACCCCTGTACGGCGGCTCACCGACCGCCGCTGAAGTGGTCGAAGAGTGCATCACCGCAGTCGTCCGCGCCGCCCCGGGTTCGCGCGAAGGCCAGCACGCCGTCGTCGTTGCCTTCCCTCCTGGCCTTGGCCAACTGCGCCTCGATGTCCGCGATGTACTCGGCGCACTCGGCGCTGACGGGCTTCTCAGGCTGCGGGTCAGGCGCCGCAAAGGCGTTCAGCGCGGCGGTGGCAGCGATACCGGCCACGCAGAGCACCGCCCACGCGGCAACCCACATGCGGCGGCTCATCCGTAACGGCTTGGGCATTCAGGCATCCTACGAGCGTCGCAGCGGGCTGTCGCCGAGTGGAGCGGTATCTCAGCGGTCGGCCACCCAGCGCGCCCTTGGATCTGGACCTGTCGTGCAGCGTGTTGTGCGGCGTCGTTGGCCGGCCGACGCTTCAGTGCTCGAAGACCGCCGTCGCCACCGGCACTGCCAGCAGCAGGCTGAGGCCGACCAGGGGGAGGCGGTCCAGCCACAGGATGGCGGCGAATTCGCGCAGCGTCGCGGCCAGCCAGTAGGCGGGGGAGGTCGGCGCGCCCACGACGTGCACGGACACGCCGGCGCGGCGGGCCAGCAGGGTCGTGCGGTAGACGTGGAAGCCGCTGGTGACCACCGTGGCACGGTGGCCGGCCGTGGTGTCGTCGACGAGGGCCGCGCTGAAGCGTAGGTTCTGCCCGGTGTTGACGGAGCGGTCTTCCCGCACGATCCGGTCAGCGGGAATTTCGCGTCCGCGCAGATAGTCGGCCATCGCGTCCGCCTCGGAGCGGACCTCGTCGTCGCCCTGGCCGCCCGAGACGACGAACACCACACGAGGCGTGTCCGGTGCACGGGCGGCGTCGATCGCGAGGGCGCGCTCCAGCCTGCGGGCCAGCAGCGGGCCGGGCCGGTCGCCGTTGAGCCCGGCGCCCAGGACGATGACATGGGTCGTTTCCGGCAGGGGCGTGCTGCGGCCCTGGCCGAACACGTAGCCGACGAAGGCCAGGAAGAGCAGAGTGAGGTAGCTCGCGGCCGCGTTCACCGCGACCACGAGGGCACCGAACGCCTCTCCGCCGACCGCGTGGAAGACCACGTTGAGGCCGAGCACCGCCAGCAACGCGCAGCCGGCGGCCCCGGTCGCCAGCAGGGCTGCCTGCGGACCGTAGCGCCGGACCAGGAGGACGCCGTCGGCCAGCAGCAGCAGGCCCAGCGCGAACACCAGGAGCAGGGCGGCGACGGCGAGGACGGTGGCGATGGTCGGATGGGCTGCGGCGCTGCGGCCTGCCACGCCGAGTCCGGCCGAGGTCACCGCGAGGCAGAACAGGACGGCGGTGGAGAACCGGTGCGGTGCCAGCAGGGCGTTGACGACACCGCCCGCGGCGAACACGACCGCAGCGAGGTACTCCGGGTACTCCGGCATGTGCCGCACCGCTCCGCTCTCCCGCTTACCGGGCCGCTGCCCGAACCCGCCCGCCTCTCGCCGCCCGCGGGTTCTGGGACCCGGTACGAACGGCTTGCCGGTCATCCTCCCAGACCTGCTGTGGTGCGCCGAAGGCGGGCGGCGGCGGTGGTGCAGGACCGGCACGTCGTGCCAGTGGTCCTGCCCGGCGGCCGCGCAGGACACAGGGACGGCGTGCCCTGTAGCCCGGCCCGCAGGCGGTGCGCCGCCCGTGCCGCACCGCAGCAGCCGCAGCCGCAGCCGCAGGCAGTCTGACCGCGCAGGCGGCCCCGGTCTTCCTGCTGGGACCGGGCACCACGGCCCTGATCCGCAGGGACGAGCACCCGGCTGTCTGGGCGTTCCACAGTGCTCTCTACAGCGGGGTCGCCATCGCGGTCCTGGCCGTCCAGCACCGCCGGACCGCCCGAGCCGTGGGCACCGACGCGGGTGGACTCGCCGATCTGAACCGGAAGATCCGCCACCACGAGGTGCCGCAGGGCCCCAGGAGCAGGCGGCCATGCGGCAGCTGGTCGCCAGCAGCTCGGTCGCCGCGTGCGCCCTGTTCGTCGTTGGTCATCGGCGAAGTTCGGCGAAGTTCGGCGAAGTTCGGGGAAGTTCCGGAAAGTTGCGACAGGTTCCGGCCGCAGGTGTCAGTTCAGCGGCTTGTTCAGGACCGCCTTGCGGTGGCTGAACGTCTCGATGGAGTACCTGCCGTGGTAGTTGCCCATGCCGCTCTCCCCCACCCCGCCGAACGGCAGGTCGGAGACGGTGAGATGGGCGAGCGGCAGACCGTACCCGAGGCCGCCTGAGGAGGTCTCTGCAGCGATCCGGTCGCGGGTCTCGCCGGACTCGCTGAAGACGTACAGCGCGAGGGGCTTGTCGCGGTCGTTGATGAAGCCGATCGCCTCGTCGAGTCCGGATACGGTGACGATGGGGAGGATCGGCCCGAAGATCTCCTCCTGCATCACGGGGGACTTCGGGTCGACGTCCGCTAGCACCGTGGGCGCGATGTACTTGCCGGTGCGGTCGCTGCCGCCGCCGACCACGGTACGGCCCGAGTCGAGCAGGGCGGACAGCCGGTCGAAATGCCGCTCGTTGACGATCCGGCCGTATTCCGGCGAGGCCGCCGGGTCGGCGCCGTACAGGGCGTCGACGGCGCGGACCAGGGCGGTCTCGAGGGCGGCTGCGGTCTCCGGGTCGGTGAGGACGTAGTCGGGGGCCACGCAGGTCTGCCCGGCGTTGAGGAACTTGCCGCGGGCCAGCCGGTCGGCGACCACGTCGAGGTCAGTGCCGCGGTCGACGAACACCGGGGATTTGCCGCCGAGTTCCAGGGTGACCGGCGTGAGGTGCTCGGCAGCGGCGCGCATCACGATGCGGCCGACGGTGCCGTTGCCGGTGTAGAAGACGTGGTCGAACCGCTCCGCCAGCAGGGCCGTGGTCTCCGAGACGCCGCCCTCGACGACGGCGACCGCGTCGGCGTCGAGATAGGCCGGGAGAAGCTCGGCCAGCGCGGCGGAGGTGGCCGGGGCCAGTTCGCTGGGCTTGGCCACGACCGCGTTGCCGGAGGCGAGCGCACCGACCACCGGGGCGAGCAGCAATTGGGCCGGGTAGTTCCACGGGGCGATGACGAGTACGACGCCGAGGGGGTCGTACCGCGTCCAGGCGGTCGCGTCGGCGCCCAGGTGCGCGGGGACGGGAGCGGGCTCGGGGTGCAGCCACCCGTCCAGGTGGTCCAGGGTGTGGTCGATCTCCCGGACGGTGAAGTCGATCTCCGTGCGGTAGGCCTCGGTGCTGCTCTTGCCGAGGTCTGCCTTGAGGGCGGCGGCGAGGTCGGCGCCCCGCTCGGTGAGCATCGCCCGCAGTCGGCGCAGCTGGCCGGTACGCCATTCCACGGGCCTGGTGCGTCCGGTGCGGAAGGTGGCGCGCAGCCGGGCCACTACGTCGGCGGGCTGCTCGGGTGTGTGGTGACTCATGGTGCCTCGCAGGTGAGCGCCGGCGGTCGCCCGCCCGGCGCGGAGTCTCGATCAGATCTATGTCAGCCTTCTTGTGCTCCGCCGCATCCCGTTCGACGCGTCTTCGTGACGAGGCTCACGAGGCCGGGCCGAATCCCGGGAGGAGCGGCCGCGGTCGCCGCCCGCGCCTACGCCCTCAACCACCTGCCCGAGCAGGCCCGCGCCGCGCTCGAGACCGCCGACGCGGCGCATGCCGTCGGGATCCCCGACGCCGCGGGCGAGGTCGCGCACGAGACACCGGCGGTGCTGTACAGGCCGCCGGACAACTACCGGACAGCTAGGAGGATCTCGCCCCTCTCCTGCTGACGGCGAGCCGGGGGCGTTCGCCGACGGCATGCCGGTCGCCCCCTGCACGGCAACCGGAGTGATGTGCGTGGTCGCGGTGCCGGCCGTTCTGATGCCGCGTCACCTACGGCTCGACGACCCGTCGGCCGGGACCCGCACACCGCGACCCCGGGTGCGCAGGACCACGACGCCAAGCTCCCCACTCCTTCTCCTTGAGCGGCCCCGGTAGGAACGTCCGCGAACGGATCCCGGCTTCCCCTCCCGCACTATGCCCCCACCGGTATCTCCTCCCTCCCCGGGCGCGTCCACACACCGGACCCGCACGTCTGACCATCGGCCCGGGTCCCACTATCGTGGAAGGCATGGGCGATCTCGCCGGCCCGGACGACGACGGGCTCCCTCCCGATCGGACCCAGGCCATCCTCGAAGCGGCCAAGGAGGTCGCTTCGCTGCTCAAGGCCGGTGGGCACCCCTTCGCGCTGGCGGGCGGCGTCGCGGTGTACGCCCACGGCGGCCCGGGAACGCTCCAGCACGACGTCGACTTCTGTGTGCTGCCGGAGGACATCGAGGCGGTCACCGGCACGCTGGAGGCCGCGGGGCTGACCGTGGTCGAGCCACCCGAGGACTGGCTGCTGAAGACCCGGAGCCAGGGCCAGGAGGTCGACCTGATCTTCCGGCCGTCCCGGGCTCCGGTCAGCCGCGGCCTGCTGGACCGGGCGGAGGTGCTGTCGGTCCAGTCCGTGTGGATGCCCGTGCTGGCGGCGACGGACCTGCTCGTCGGGCGCCTCCTGGCGTTCTCCGAGCACTACTGCGACTTCGGTGCCGTGCTGCCGATCGCCCGGACCCTGCGCGAGAAGATCGACTGGGGCCGGGTGCGGCACGAGTGCGGTGCCGAGCCGATGCCGGCCGCCTTCCTCTTCCTGCTGGAGCGCCTCAACGTGATCGAGCCGGAGGAGACCGGCGATGGCGACAGGACATGACCACCCGCAGGCGAACGGCCCGGGACACCGCGCCGCACAACCACCGGCGGACGCGCAAGCACACCGCGCCGCACAACCACCGGCGCACACCGAGTACCGCATAGCCCATCTGGAGGAGCGGCTCGCCCGGAGTGATCTGGCCGAGCTCGGGATGCGGATCGAGGCGCGCGGCGACGCCGTGCACATCACCGGTACGGCGTCCACCGCGGCCGTCCGTGAGGCGATCCTGAGCCTGGCTGCGGAGGAGCTGCCCGGCGTGCCCGTGCGGGCGGACATCACACTGGCCGACGTGAGCGCGCCGGACCGTCCCGAGGAGCTGTCGTGATCCGGGTCGCGGCCGTCGGGGACATCCATCTGGGGCCGGACAGCCGAGGTCTGCTCCGCCCGGCGTTCGACACCCTGCCCGACCACGCCGACCTGCTGCTGCTCGCCGGGGACCTGACCCGGCACGGCACGCCGGAGGAGGCGCGGGTGGTCGCCGACGAGGTGGCGGGGCTGCCGGTGCCGGTGATCGCCGTACTCGGCAACCACGACCACCACGCCGAGCGGCCCGAGGACGTGACGGCCGTGCTGCGGGACGCGGGGGTGACCGTGCTGGAGGGTGAGGGGGCCGTCGTCCGGGTCGACGGTGTACGGGTCGGGGTCGCCGGGACCAAGGGGTTCGGCGGTGGCTTCGCCGGGCGCAGTGGCAGCGAGTTCGGCGAACCCGAGATGAAGGCCTTCGTGCGTCACACCCGAGGGCTCGCGGACGGACTGCGCCGCGCGCTGGACGAGTTGGCGGAGGACGGCTGCCCGGTCCGTATCGCGCTCACCCACTTCTCCCCCGTACCGGACACGCTCGTCGGTGAACCGCTGGAGATCTATCCCTTCCTGGGCAGTTACCTGCTGGCCGAGGCGATGGACGAGTCCGGCGCCGACCTCGCCGTGCACGGCCACGCCCACCTGGGCACCGAGCACGGCATCACCAGCGGTGGGGTGCGGGTGCGCAATGTCGCCCAGCCGGTGATCCGGCGTGCCTTCGCCGTGTACCGGCTGCCGGTGGACGGGGAGCGCGGCGCGGGCGTGGAGGGCTCGTAGGGCCGGTTGCCCCGGCCGCGGGACGGCGGGCCGGGCCCGTCGCGCGGCACCCGGGTGCGGGCCCGGCGGCGGGGCTACCGTCCGTCGACATGTGTGCGGACGGCCGGACGGGAGGTCCCGGATGCCCTGGCGGTGGCGATGGGGGGTCGCGGCGGGTGCCGTCCTGCTGCTGGCGACCGGCTGCGGATCGGTCGAGGAGCGGCGTACGGCGGCGCGGGACGCGGCCGTCGGCTTCGAGCGGGCGCTGGGCGCGGAGGACGGGGTGGCCGTGTGCGCGGTGCTGGCCCCGGGTGTCCGGGACGAGCTCGAACAGTCCTCGGGGACGCCGTGCGAGGGCGCCGTCCTGGAGGAGGACATCCCGTTCGTCGCGGCGGCCGAGGACGAGGTCGAGGGCGTCGATGTCGCCGGACGCCAGGCCCGGGTGGAGTTCTCGGCGGACACCGTGTTCCTGTCGCGGTTCTCCGACGGCTGGAAGGTTCTCGCCGCCGGCTGCACGCCGCGTCCCGAGCGGCCCTACCAGTGCCTGCTGAAGGGTGGGTGAGGACGTCGTGCGCGTCATGTTCGTCCTGTGCCTGCTGGTGATCGCCGGCGGTCTGGCCTACTGCGTCACGCTGGGGGTGCTGCACCGATGATCGGGTCCGTACCGCGGTTCCTCCGGGACAACGGCCTGGGGCTCGTCTTCCTGACACTGTTCGTCCTCGCCCTGGTGGGCCAGGCGTTCGCCGGTCACGCCGACTTCGACAACCAGCTCGCGGCGGAGGACCTCCAGCGGATCTCGCTCGGCGAGTACGTGACGTCGTCGGACTTCGCGGTCGACGTGATGGAGAACTGGCAGTCCGAGTACCTGCAGTTCTTCCTCTACGTCTTCCTGACGGTCTGGCTGGTGCAGCGCGGCTCCCCGGAGTCCAAGCACCCGGACGGCATCGGGGTCGAATCCGACGAGGCCCAGCGGGTGGGGCGGCACGCGCGCCCGGACTCCCCCCGCTGGGCGGCGGCCGGCGGCCTGCGCCTCAAGGTGTACTCCAGCTCGCTGGGTTATGTGATGGGGGCCGTGTTCGCGCTGTCGTGGCTGGCCCAGTCGATCACGGGTGTGGCGGCGTACAACGAGGAACAGCTGCGGCAGCTCCAGGCCCCCGACAGCTGGTCCGAGTACGTCGTCTCGGCCGACTTCTGGAACCGTACGCTGCAGAACTGGCAGTCCGAGTTCCTCGCCATCGCCTCCATGGCGATCCTCTCGATCTATCTGCGCCAGCGCGGTTCCCCGGAGTCCAAGCCGGTCGGCGCCGCCCACGCGACCACCGGCGTCGAGGGCTGAACCCCGGGGAACCGCAGGCTTCTAGGCCGCCGCCACGGGTGCTTCCGCAGCGGGCTCATGGGCTGTCGGCTCGTGGACTGTCGGTTCCTGGACTGTCGGCTCGTGGACTGTCGGTTCCTGGACTGTCGGTTCGTGGGCCGTCGGCCGCGCGAACTGCGTGCGGTACAGCTCCGCGTACCGTCCGCCCGCCGCGAGCAGTTCCTCGTGCCGACCGCGCTCCACGATCCGGCCCGCCTCGACGACGAGGATCTGGTCGGCGGTCCGTACGGTCGACAGGCGGTGGGCGATGACCACGGCGGTCCTGCCTTCCAGCGCCTCCGCGAGGGCCTCCTGGACGGCGGCCTCCGAGGTGTTGTCGAGGTGGGCGGTGGCCTCGTCGAGGATGACGACGCGCTGACGGGCCAGGAGCAGCCGGGCGATCGTCATGCGCTGGCGTTCGCCGCCGGAGAGGCGGTAGCCGCGTTCGCCGACGACGGTGTCGAGGGCGTCGGGCAGGGCGCGTACGAGGTCGTCGAGCCGGGCCCGGCGTAGCACTTCCCACAGGTCCTCGTCCGTCGCCTCGGGGCGGGCGAGCAGCAGGTTGGCGCGGACGGTGTCGTGGAAGAGGTGGCCGTCCTGGGTGACCATGCCGAGGGTGCCGCGCAGCGATGCCGCGCTGAGGTCGCGTACGTCGACGCCGCCGATCCGGACCGTGCCCGCGTCCGCGTCGTAGAGCCGGGGCAGCAGTTGGGCGACGGTGGACTTGCCGGCGCCCGAGGAGCCGACGAGGGCGACGGTCTGGCCGGGTTCGGCGCGGAAGGAGACACCGTGCAGGACCTCGGTGCCGCCCCGGGTGTCGAGGGAGGCCACCTCCTCCAGTGAGGCGAGGGAGACCTTGTCGGCGGACGGGTAGCCGAAGCGGACGTCGTCGAACTCGACGGCGACCGGACCCTCGGGAACCTCGCGGGCCTCGGGCTTCTCCTCGATGAGCGGCTTGAGGTCCAGTACCTCGAAGACGCGCTCGAAGCTCACCAGGGCGCTCATGACCTCGACGCGCGCCCCGGCCAGCGCCGTCAGGGGCGCGTACAGCCGGGTCAGCAGCAGGGCCAGGGACACGATCGCGCCGGCCTCCAGGGTGCCGCGCAGCGCGAACCAGCCGCCGAGGCCGTACACCAGGGCGAGCGCGAGGGCCGAGACGAGGGTGAGGGCGGTGATGAACGCCGACTGCGCCATCGCCGTACGGATGCCGATGTCCCGTACGCGGCGGGCCCGCATCGCGAACTCGGCCGACTCGTCGTCGGGCCGGCCGAAGAGCTTGACCAGGGTGGCGCCGGGTGCGGAGAAGCGCTCGGTCATCCGGGTGCCCATGGCCGCGTTGAGGTCGGCCGCCTCGCGCTGCAGCAGGGCCATACGCCGGCCCATGCGCCGGGCCGGGACCACGAAGACGGGCAGCAGGACGAGGGAGAGCAGGGTGATCTGCCAGGAGAGGGTGAGCATCACGGCGAGGGTGAGCAGCAGCGTGACCAGGTTGCCGACCACTCCGGACAGGGTGTTGCTGAAGGCGCGTTGGGCGCCGATGACGTCGTTGTTGAGACGACTGACGAGCGCTCCCGTACGAGTACGTGTGAAGAACGCGACCGGCATGCGCTGCACATGATCGAAGACGGCGGTCCGCAGATCGAGGATGAGGCCCTCGCCGAGCGTCGCCGACAGGCGTCGGGCCACCAGGCCGAGGGCCGCCTCGGCGACGGCGATGACGGCGATGAGCACGGCAAGGCGGACGACGAGGTTCTCGTCACCGCCCGAGACGATCACGTCCACGACGTTCCCCGCGAGCACCGGCGTCGCCACGGCGAGCAGCGCGGTCACGACGCTGAGGCCGACGAACCACGCGATACGGCGACGATGTGGACGGGCGAAGGCGCCGATGCGCCGTAACGTGGCCCGGGCGAGGGGGCGGCTGTGCTGCTGGGCGGTCATCATGCCCTGCAGCTGGGTCCAGGCGGTGGTCTCCATACTCATGCGGACGACGCTAGAACCTCGACCAAGCTTGAGGTCAAATGCATTTCGGCGTAGGCCGGAGCGCGGTGAAGTCCGCCGCCGGTCAACCGTCGTCCCCGCACCCGCAACCCTCTGTTGGCCGGGCGCGGCGAGCCTCTCCCGGTGTGACAGCGACACAGCCTCCACGGCCACGCACCAGGCGCGTTCCGGTACGGCGGATCCTCTGTCTGCTCCCGCTCGTGCTGGTCCTGGTGGTCGCCGTGCGGCACCGTTCCGTTCTCGTCGAGGGCTTCGCGCATCTGGCGACCGCCCGGTGGCCGTGGCTGGTGGCGGCGGTCGGCGTGACCTGTCTGACCTGGGTCGCGGCGGCCGTGACGCGGCAGGGCGCACTCGTCGAGCGGTTGCCCGCCGGGCGGTTGCTGGCCACCCAGTTCGCGGCGGGCGCGGCGAACCACCTGCTGCCGACGGGCATGGGCGCGAGCGCGGTGAACCTGCGGTTCATGACGGTGTGCGGGGTGCCCCTGTCCCGTTCGTCGGCGGCGCTCGCGCTGTATCTGCTGGCGGAGTCCGTCGCCCGGGTCGGCCTGCTGCTGGCCCTGCTGGTGACCTTCCCCCGGGCCCTGCGGCTCGGCCCCCTGCTGCCCGCCCACACGTCGACTCCCCTGCTGGTGACGGCGGTTGTCGTGGTGTGCGGCGCAGCGGCCGCGGTGCTCCTGGTACGACGGCTGCGTTCGGCTGTCTCGGGTTTCGTCCGCACGGCCCTGCGCGAGGCCCGCGCGGTGCACGCGCGACCGACGCGGGCGCTGGCGCTGTGGGGTGGCTCGCTGGCGTTCCCGGTGCTCCAGGCGGGCGTACTGGTCACCGTGGGGCTGGCGTTGGGGCTCGACATCCCCGTGACGCACATGGCGCTCGCCTATCTCGCCGCCACGGTCGCGGTCGCCCTCGTCCCGACCCCGGGCGGTCTCGGTTCGGTGGAAGCCGCGCTGGTCGTCGCCCTGGTGGCAGCCGGTGGCCCGGTGGCCGTGGTGACCGCTGTGGTGCTGGCGTTCCGGGTCGTCACGGTCTGGCTGCCGTTGCTGCCGGGGGCGTTGACGCTGGGCGCGCTGGTCCGGCTGAAGGTGATCTGAGGAGGAGGCCGGCGTACCGCCGAGCACATCCGGACATTCCCCGGGGCGCGGGGTCCGTCGTCGGCCGATCCGCGCAGGTGCGGTGCCGATCAGCTGTGCGGATACGGCAGGATGAGCGGTCGCGCCCGGTGTCGTACACGCGTCCGGGCGAGCGAGAACACGCACTCCGGATTCGAGATGGTGGCAAGGTGACGACACATCACATACGGCCCTCGGGACACGACATACGGTTCCCCGGCCGCTCCCCGCGTCCCTCGGGAGGCGAGCGATGACCCGGACCCTCACCCTCGACGACTGCCTCGTGGCCGGAATCATCCTGGCCGCGGGCCTGTTGGCCGCGTTCCTGCTGCGGCTGCTGCTGCGCTGGCTCGGTGGTCACGCGACGAAGACCCGCTGGAGCGGTGACGACGTCATCGTCGACACGCTGCGCTCGCTGGTGCCGTGGAGCGCGTTCGTCGGCGGGGCGGCCGCCGCCGGAGCGGTGCTGCCGCTGACGAAGACCGTGCAGCACAACGTGAACCAGTCGCTGACGGTGCTGTTCATCCTCGTCGCCACGGTCACGGCGGCCCGGGTGATCGCCGGTCTGGTGCGCACGCTCGCGCAGTCCCGGGCCGGGGTCGCGGGCTCGGTCACGATCTTCGTGAACATCACCCGGGTCACGGTCCTCGCGATCGGTGTCCTGGTGATCCTCCAGACCCTGGGCATCCCCGTCGCCCCGCTGGTCACCGCCCTCGGTGTCGGCGGTCTCGCGGTGGCGCTGGCCCTCCAGGACACCCTCGCCAACCTCTTCGCGGGCATCCACATCCTCGCGTCCAAGACCGTCCAGCCCGGCGACTACATCAAGCTGAGCAGCGGTGAGGAGGGCTATGTCGTCGACATCAACTGGCGTCAGACGACGATCAAGTCGCTCTCCAACAACCTGGTGATCATCCCCAACGGTCAGCTCGCCGGCACCAACATGACCAACTTCAACCAGCCCGAGCAGGACATGACGCTGCTGGTGCAGGTGGGCGTGGGCTACGACAGCGACCTGGAGCACGTGGAGCGCGTCACCAACGAGGTCATCGCCGAGACGATGAAGGAGGTCGAAGGCGCGGTCCCCGACCACGAGCCGGCCGTCCGCTTCCACACCTTCGGCGACTCGCGCATCGGGATGACCGTGATCCTCGGGGTCGGCGAGTTCAGCGACCAGTACCGGATCAAGCACGAGTTCATCAAGCGGCTGCACAAGCGGTACCGGGCCGAGGGGATCAGTGTGCCGGTCCCGCGCCGGGCGATCACGCTCCAGACGGGGGGCGGCAGCGTGGAGATCCCCCACCAGCGGGGGCTTTCGTTCAAGGTGGCCCCCTAGCGGTTTCCTGTCCCCCCCGCGCCCTAACCGCCCCCTCTGAAAAGGGGTGGGCCCCCTCAGGAGGGTAAGGGAAGGGTGGGGGGGG
>NZ_JARGEE010000118.1:0-22613 GCF_033794485.1 Streptomyces sp. MB09-02B | reverse complement strand
GATGGGACGGGTAGGGGCGGCGGGGACGGACCCGGTGCCGGGCGGGCCAGGGCCCTTCTGAGGGAAGGGCCTCAGGGCCCGGTGCTCGCGGGCCCGTACAGCGCGTTCGGCGCGCCCGTCATCAGCGCCCAGTACCTGTCCCCGTACGACCAGTGCCACCACTCGGTGGGGTAGTTGACCAGCCCGGCCGTGGTGAGCGCCGCCGAGAGCGTGCGCCGGTTGCTGCGGGCCGTGTCGGAGATGTTGGGCGCGTCGGTGTAGCAGGCGTCGTCGCTCTCCTCGGGGCTGGCGTCCAGGCGCGTGCCCATGTCGAGTTCCTCCCCGGCGGCCGTGCACAGGGTGAGGTCGACGGCGGCGCCGGCGACATGCGGCCCGATCTCGGGCGGGGAGAGGGACCGGCTGGTCTGGACGTGGAGGTGCTCCTCCGTCCAGTCGGGGTTGGCGAGCCGCAGCTCGGCGGCGTACCGCTCGAAGTACTCGATCTGCAGCGACAGCGGCCGGTACCCCTCGGTGACCAGCAGTCGCAGCCCGTCCGGGAGCAGCCGTGCGGCGCGCGCGAGACGCCAGGCGACGCCCTCGCGGAGGTGCGCGTACGCACCCTCGGGGTCGGCCTGACGGGAGTCGACCACCACGAAGGGCAGTTCCCTCAGATCGACGAGGGGCTCACCGCACTCCTGGACCGGGACACCGGCGACCTCGGGGTCGCTCATGAGGATGATCGAAGGCATGCGTCGTCTTCCACCGGGCGGGAGGTGCGATGCGTCGGGGTGTGCGGCAGCACCCCGGGGAGGGACTTGATCCCCTGATGTCCCTCCCCGGGGGCTTCCCCCCTTGAGTGGTGGTTCGTGGCCTGGCTCCGGGCGTCCCCCCAGCCCGTCCTGCGCGTGCGATCCCACTGTTGTCACGTTCCCACCGGTCCGTCCCCTGTGCGCTCCGGTGGGCCGACCGGCCGGGCGGTGGTCGCCCGGCCGATCCGTTGTTCCCCCGAGAACAACGAGAATGGCGGACTCCGCTGGAAGTTCTCTGCAAGTCCGCCGCAAGCGGGTTTCGGCCGGGCCGACCGTCCGGAACGCGCCTGGCACACCCGTGTTTACGTATCTCGCGTACGCAGTTCCACGGATCCCACGGCTGGTCGGGCGCATGGATGATGACCTTCCGCGGAGGAAAGGGGATCCGGTGGCCCGTCGCACCGACCGTTCGTGTCTGGGCATGGCCGTCAAGGGCTATCTGCTGCTCAACGTGTGGCTCGTCGTCGGCTACGTGCTGGCGCTGCCGGTCACCGTGCCGGATCTGATGGCCGCCCAGGACCCTGCGCTGCCGCCGCTGACGGCCTGGCAGTACGCGGCCGTGTACGGCGCCCCCGTCGCGGTCGCGCTGAGCGTGTCCGCGTTCACCAGGTGGTCCCGGCCCAGTCCCTGGTGGACCTACCTCTGCCACGCGGCGGTCGTGCTCGGGGCGGGCCGGGCGGCGGTGCTGTGGGCGCAGGCCCGGTCCGACTCGCCGGAGTGGAGTTCCCGGGCCCTGGCCCAGAGCGGGGCGGCCGGCCTCGCCGCGTACCTCTGCCATGCGGCGGTGCGCTGGTGGGACGGCGGCGGGTTCAACGGCGGCCGTCGCCGCCCCGCCTCCGGCGAGATCTGGCACGCCCTGGTGCCGTTCCGGGAGTCCGCCGGCGAGAAGCCGCACTACTGCGTGGTCGTGCGGCCCCGCCTGCGCCACGTCGAGGTCCTCCAGATCACCAGCCAGGACAAGGACCACCGCGCCGATTTCATCCGCATCCCCAACGACGGCTGGGACTTCTCCTCCGGCAAGGCCCACTGGGTCGAGGCCGGCCTGCCCCCACGGCTGGTCCCCTACGGGAAGTTCACCAACGCCATGCCCAAGGGCCGCTGCCCGAAGCCGACCTGGCGGCAGCTGCGGGCCCGGCGCCCGACGGCCGGGCAGGGCGGTGACCTGCGGTCCCGGATCACCCGGATCACACCCACGGCTCGTGCCGCTCGCGGGCCTCGCAGGCGTTGAACACCGCCATGGCCTCGGCCCGCAGCGCCTCGGCGCCGGCCCGGTCCCCGAGCGCGGCCCGGACCACGGACAGGTTGCGCAGGGCGCGGGCCCGGGGGAGCGGCAGGGCGAGGACGCCCCAGAGCGCGGCGGAGGCCGTCAGCAGCCCCTCCGCGTCCGTCAGCCGGCCGTCGGCCAGGGCGCACTCGCCGAGCGTGCGCAGTGTCAGGGCCTCGCCGAAGCGGTCCTCGTGGGTCCGGCAGACCTCCAGGATCTCCCGCAGTTCCACCTCCGCCTCCCGGACGTGCCCCAGCCGCAGCCGGGCCTTGGCGCGGGCCCGCAACGCGTACGCGGCCATGTGCGGGTCGCCGAGGTCGCGCAGGATCTCCAGCGCCTGCTCGGCCAGGCGCGCGGCCTTCTCGTACGCGCCGAGCGAGCGGTGCACCAGGCTGAGCGTGCGCAGCGCCAGCGCCTCGCCGCGTCGGCTGCCGAGCCGGCGGTAGGCCCGCAGCGACTCGTCGAGCAGCGGGAACGCGCCCTCCTGGTCGCCGAGTTCGAGGCGTACGGAGCCGCCGTACCGGCAGGCGACGCCGACGCCGGTGTCGTCGCCGATCCGGCGGAAGCCGTCGGCGGCGTCGGTCAACGCCCTTTCCGCGTCGCGGAGTTCGCCGACCTCGCGGCAGGCGCTGCCGAGGCCGGCGAGCGCGGCGGAGCGGCCGCGCACGTCGCCGAGTTCGGTGCAGACGCGTTCGGCGGTGCGGAAGTACTCCTGGGACTCGGCGATGCGGTCCTGTTCGTAGCGGAGCTGTCCGAGGCCGATGATCAGCAGGGCCTCGCCCGAGCGGTCCTCGGCGCGGCGGGCCGCCGCGAGGGCGGCGTCGTGGCTGCGCCACCAGGCGTCGAAGCGGTTCTTGATGGCGAACGAGGAGGAGCACAGGGCCGCTGCCGCTTCACAGGCGAGGGTGTGGAGGCCCATGGCTGCCGCCCGCTCTACCGCGTTGGTGAGGGTGTCGGCTTCGGCGTCGAACCAGGCGAAGGGGTCTTCGAGGGCTCGGCGGGTTGTTTGTTCGCCTACCGGGGCGGGGGCGTCTGTCGGTTCGCGGCTTTCGGTCCGGTGGGGCTTCTCGCGCAGTTCCCCGCGCCCCTTTGAGGTGAAGCCCTGTCTCAAAGTGACCGCGCCCGATGGGGACTTCTCCGTCACTCTGTCCATCAGCCACAGGCCCGCCGACAGGGCCCTGCCCACCGCCGCCGTGCGGTCGTCGGACGGGTCCTCGGCCTCCGCGCGTTCGGCGGCGTAGACGCGGACCAGGTCGTGGAGGCGGTAGCGGGGCTGGCCGACCTGGTCCCGGCCCGGGCAGGTGATCAACTGGGCGTCCAGGAGGCGCTCGAGGATCTCCTCGGCCCCGTCCTCCGAGGTGCCCGAGAGCGCGGCGACCGCCCACACGGCGACGTCGGCCGAACCGAGCGTGGCGATACGGCGCAGGACGCGGCGGGCGCACTCGTCGAGGGCCTGGTAGCTCAGGCCGAGACCGGCCCGGACCTCCAGGTCGCCCACGGACAGCTCGTCCAGGCGGCGGTGTTCGTCGGCGAGGCGCTCGGCGAGGATGCTGGGCGTCCAGTGCCGCCGGGTGGCGAGGCGGGCGCCGGCGATCCGCAGGGCCAGCGGCAGCCCGCCGCACAGCTCGACGATCCGGCGGGCCGCGGCCTGCTCGCGCGGGTCGTCCGGAGTGCGTTCCGGGCCGGTGACCCTGGTGAGCAGTTCGAGGCCGCGGGCGTCGTCCAGGACGTCCAGGTCGGTGCGCCGGGCCCCGACGAGCCCGCCGAGCCGGGCCCGTGAGGTCACCAGGACCCCGCAGTCGGCGCTGCCCGGCAGCAGCGGCCGTACCTGGGCCTCGCCGTTCGCGTCGTCGAGGACCAGCAGCATCCGCCGCCCGGCGACCAGGCTGCGGAACAGGTCCCCGCGCTCGGCGGTGTCCTCCGGCGGGTCGGCGCCGAGCGCCCGCAGCAGCCGGCCGAGGACCTCGGCGGGCGGTACGGGTTCGCTGAAGCCGTGCAGTTCGGCGTAGAGCTGCCCGTCGGGGTACTCGCCGGCGACCCGGTGCGCGGCCTGCACGGCGAGCGCGGACTTGCCGACCCCGGCGGCCCCCGAGACCACGACGACGGGCATCGCCTCCCGGGCGCCGGTCAGCCCCTCGACGACCCGGGCCAGCTCCTCCTCCCGGCCGGTGAAGTCGCCGATGGCGGGCGGCAGGAGCGAGACGGGCCGGGGTGGGGCCGGGGCGGCGGGCACCGGAGCCGCGGGTGCCGCCGTGGCGGCGAGCAGGGCCGGGTCGGCCCGCAGGATGGCCTCGTACAGGCGGTTCAGCTCCGGGCCCGGGTCGAGGCCCAGCTCCTCGGCGAGCACGGCCCGCCCTTGCGCGTGGACGGCCAGCGCCTCCGCCTGCCGTCCGAGCCGGTAGAGGCCCAGCATCAGCTGCCCGCGCGGCCGCTCCCGGGCCGGGTGCGCGCCGACCAGCGCGGTCAGCTCGGTGACCAGCTCCGCCTCGTGCCCGCCGGTCTCCAGCTCGGCGGCGATGCGCTCCTCCAGGGCCGCCTGCCGGGCCTCCTCCAGCCGCCCGGCCTCGCCCCGCAGCGCCTCCCCGACCCCGCCGAGCGCCGGGCCGCGCCACAGCTCCAGCGCCCGGCGCAGCAGGCGTGCGGCCTCCGCGTGGTCGCCCTCGGCGGCGGCCCGCCGCCCGTCGGCGGTGCGGGCCTCGAACTCCGTCAGGTCGACCCGGCCGACGCCGGGGCGCATCACGTATCCCGGTGGCCTGGTCTCGATCGCGTCCGCCGCCTCGGGCGGCAGCGCCCGGCGCAGGGCCGACACGTACGTCTGCACCAGCGCCCGCGCGGTGTCCGGGGGTTCGTCGCCCCAGATCACGTCCACGAGCGCGTCGGCGGGCACCACCTGTCCGGCCCGCAGCAGCAGCACGGCCAGCAGCGCGCGCGGTTTCGGGCCGCCCAGCCGCAGGGGGCTGTCACCGTGCCATGCCTCGACCGGGCCGAGCAGTCGGAATTCCAGCTCCACGGGTCCCCATCTTCCGTGCTGTCGGACCGCCGGGACAGCGGTTGCCCACGCACCGTTCGACGCTCGTGTACGGCGAGTGGTTTCCCAGGACGCGTGATGCGCCGCGGAGTTGTCGGAAAACACGGCAACCAAAGGGAATCTTAGGTGGACAACGCGGAGATTCCCCACGTGTGTGAGGACCACCTGTGACGATGCTGTGAGAACCGCCGGTGGCTGTGTCGGGGGTCCCGCGAGGGCGTAGGGGGCCTGTCGGGTTGTACGGGGCCCTGCGCCCCGCGGCGTGGGCCTACGGGTGCAGCGGGCCTACGGGCGCACGGGCCTACAGATGCACGGGCCTACAGGTGCACGGGGTACGACGCCTGGAAGGCCAGCCGGTGGTCCGCGCCGGCGCCGAGCGGGTCGAGGAGGTCGTCGAGGGCGAGGAACTCCTCCCAGCCGGGCCTGCCGCTCGCCTCCGCCAGCCGGCCCACCACGAGGTCCTCCAGTTCCCGCACCCGCTTGTTCTTCCAGACCTTGTCCGCCAGCGAGACCAGCAGGTCCTCGATCCCGGTGCCGGGCTCCGTCCACGCGGCGTGCGTCCCCGCGAACCTGGCCCACTCCGGCTCGACCCCGTGCTCCAGCAGCAGCCGGCGTCCCGCCTCCTCGTGCACGGAACCGGGGCCCGACAGTTCCCCGGTGTGGGCGACCTTGCCGATGTCGTGCGTGGCCGCGCCGAAGAGAACGGCCGCGCGGTCGAACGGCAGCTCCGGGCAGTGGCGCTCCACCCAGTCGGCCAGCTCGTGCGCCACATCGTGCACGAGCCGCAGATGCGCCGCGAGCCGGGGTGGCGCGCCGAGGCTCCGCAGCAGTGCCGCGGCCCGCTCCGGCAGGAGCCGCAGGGGCGGGTCGGTGACGGCGGTCAGGGGATCGGTGGGATCGGTCGGACGGACGGGGCGCGACGCGTGCACGGCTTCTGTATACCGCTCGGTCGGGCTCGTCAGACGCGGTCCAACGCTTTTGTGTCGACCCGGAGTTGTAAGGGACAGACTCCAGCCGAGTTTAGACACAGCGGGTCATCGAAGAGATGCGAAGAGTGAAATTCGATGGTGCGGGGGAGCACGGTGAAGGCAGGTGGAGAAGGGTTCGGGGGACGGTACTCGGCGGGCGCGTCGAAGAGGCGGAGGAATCGGTGGAGGAATTGCGGCGGACGGCCGGAAAAGCGGGAATTGTTCTGCCGTCACCGGGCTTTCCGACGGCGGCCCTGCGGTGAACGGTAATGGGCGGAAGCCGGCGATCGGCACCTACGCGGTCGACACCCGCACCGGGAAGGTCGGCCGCGTCATGGGCCACGAGGGGCCCTACGTACAGCTCCGGCCGGTCGGCGGGGGGAGGGAGTGGGACTGCGCCCCCGAGGTCGTACGGGCGGCCACGACCATAGAACGCCTGCGCGCCGCGACCGCCTACGAGAACGCACGCAGCCGGGGCGAGGTCCCTTGAAGGGGTGACCGTGGGACGCGGTCCCGCCGCGGACCGGCCGTAGGCGAGAATGGGCGGCATGAGCCTGTTCCGTGACGACGGCGTCGTGCTGCGCACCCAGAAGCTGGGGGAGGCGGACCGGATCATCACGTTGCTCACCCGGGGGCACGGGCGGGTGCGGGCCGTGGCGCGGGGGGTGCGGCGGACCAAGTCGAAGTTCGGGGCACGGCTCGAACCCTTCTCCCATGTGGACGTGCAGTTCTTCGCGCGGGGCAGCGAGTTGATCGGACGCGGGCTGCCCCTGTGCACCCAGAGCGAGACCATCGCTCCCTACGGCGGCGGCATCGTGAGCGACTACGCCCGCTACACCGCCGGGACGGCCATGCTGGAGACCGCCGAGCGGTTCACGGACCACGAGGGCGAGCCCGCCGTGCAGCAGTACCTGCTGCTCGTCGGCGGGCTGCGCACCCTCGCCCGCGGCGAGCACGCCCCGCACCTCGTCCTCGACGCCTTCCTGCTGCGCTCCCTCGCCGTCAACGGCTACGCCCCCACCTTCAGCGACTGCGCCAAGTGCGGCATGCCCGGCCCGAACCGGTTCTTCTCCGTCGCCGCCGGGGGCTCCGTCTGCGTGGACTGCCGGGTGCCCGGCAGCGTCGTACCCTCGCCACAGACGCTGGAACTGCTCGCCGCGCTCCTTACGGGAGACTGGGAGACCGCGGACGCGAGCGAGCCGCGGCACGTCAGGGAGGGCAGCGGACTGGTGTCCGCCTATCTGCACTGGCATCTGGAGCGCGGACTGCGCTCCCTTCGGTACGTGGAGAAGTCGTAGGCACGACCGATCCACCGGCACCCCTAAGGAGACGAGAAGCACATGGTGGTACGCGGGTTCCTCGGGCGTCAGCGCCGCGAGCACAAGGCGCCGACGCCGCACCCGTCCGGCGCCCGCGCGCCCAAGCTCCCCGGCGAGCTGGTCCCCGAGCACGTGGCGATCGTCATGGACGGCAACGGCCGCTGGGCCAAGGAGCGCGGGCTGCCGCGCACCGAGGGCCACAAGGTCGGCGCCGAGCGCGTACTCGACGTCCTCCAGGGCTCGCTCGAGATCGGCGTCCGCAACATCTCCCTGTACGCCTTCTCCACCGAGAACTGGAAGCGCTCGCCCGACGAGGTCCGCTTCCTCATGAACTTCAACCGTGACTTCATCCGCAAGACCCGCGACCAGCTCGACGAACTCGGCATCCGGGTCCGCTGGGTGGGCCGGATGCCGAAGCTGTGGAAGTCGGTCGCCAAGGAACTCCAGGTCGCGCAGGAGCAGACCAAGGACAACAACCTGCTGACGCTGTACTTCTGCATGAACTACGGCGGCCGGGCCGAGATCGCCGACGCGGCCCAGGCCCTCGCCGAGGACATCCGCGCGGGCCGCCTCGACCCCTCCAAGGTCAATGAGAAGACCTTCGCGAAGTACCTCTACTACCCGGACATGCCGGACGTCGACCTCTTCCTGCGCCCCAGCGGCGAGCAGCGCACCTCCAACTACCTGCTCTGGCAGAGCGCCTACGCCGAGATGGTCTTCCAGGACGTGCTGTGGCCCGACTTCGACCGCCGTGATCTGTGGCGTGCCTGCGTGGAGTTCGCCTCCCGCGACCGCCGCTTCGGCGGCGCCATCCCGAACGAGGAGCTGCTCGCGATGGAGGGCCGGACGGAGGACTGACCGTTGGCACAGGCCGGTGGGGAGAACGTCGAGCTGGTGTACCGGGCGGCGGTCGGGGACTTCCGCGAGGCGGTACGGGTGTCCGCGCGCGCCTCGGCCACCGGCCGGTGGGGACGGGGCCTGCTGCTGTTCTGCGCCGGGGCGGGCCTCTTCGTCACGGCCGTGCCGCTCGCCCTGGGCACCACGCCCGACGCGCAGGCCTGTGCGATGCCGGTGGCGGCGCTCGGCGCCCTCGTCCTGCTGCCCCGGCTCCAGGCCCGTCTCCTGCACCGGCGGGCGGCGGCCCTGGGGCTGCACCGCGCCGTGCTGGACCCGTGGGGCGTGACCGTCGCGCACGACCACGGCACCGAACGCCCGGCCCGCTGGTCCCAGATGCCCCGGTACGCGGAGACCCCGCACACCTTCGTTCTCCTCAGCGGCGCCCATGAGCCCCGTCTCACCGTGCTCCCGAAGCGCGGTCTGGCGACCCCCGCCGACGCCGACCGGCTCCGCGCCGTCCTGGCCCGCGAGGGCCTGACCCGGCTGTAGGGGGAAGGCCACGGGGCGGAGGGCCCCGGCCTTTCAGGGGCGCGGGGAACTGCGCGAGAAGCCCCCACGCACCCGCACCCGCCGACACATCCTGGGCGCGGGAGACGGGCCCGGTGGGCCCAGGGCGCGCCCTACGACGTCTTCGCCGCGCACTCCGCGCAGGTGCCGAAGATCTCCACGGTGTGGGCGACGTTCACGAAGCCGTGCTCCGCGGCGATCGCGTCGGCCCACTTCTCGACCGCCGGGCCCTCCACCTCCACGGCCGCGCCGCAGATCCGGCAGACCAGGTGGTGGTGGTGCTCGCCGGTCGAGCAGCGGCGGTACACGGACTCGCCGTCGGAGGTGCGCAGGACATCGACCTCGCCCGCGTCGGCGAGGGACTGCAACGTGCGGTACACGGTGGTGAGCCCGACCGAGTCGCCCTTGTGCTTGAGCATGTCGTGGAGTTCCTGCGCGCTGCGGAACTCGTCGACCTCGTCCAGTGCCGCGGCCACGGCCGCCCGCTGCCGGGTGGAACGACCTCGTACAGGTCCGGCGGTCGTCACCGTTGCCTCCTCACGTAGCGGTCTCGCGTGGGCCATTGTGCCAGCCCCCGCCGACCCCCTTCAGCCGTCGGTCATCCCGCGGACCCCTCGACGGAGCCCCGGGCCGCCGGAACCGTGTCCTTCGCCACAGCCGTCCCGGCGGCCTCCCGGGCCTGCGGGACCGCACACTCCGCCGGGTCCCCGAGGGCCGTCTCCAGGGCCCGCGCACGGCGCCTGGCCAGCGGTGTCGCCATTGCGGTCAGCACCATGAACGCGGCGATGGCGAGCAGCACGATCGTCGCGCCGGGCGGCACGTCCTGGTAGTACGAGGTGACCGTGCCGCCGATCGTCACGGACACCCCGAGGGCCACGGCGATCGCGAAGGTCGCCGCGAAACTGCGGGTGAGCTGCTGTGCGGCGGCGACGGGGACGACCATCAGCGCGGACACCAGCAGCAGTCCGACGACGCGCATGGCGACCGTCACGGTCACCGCCGCCGTGACCGCCGTCAGCAGGTTCAGCGCCCGCACCGGCAGGCCGGTGACGCGGGCGAACTCCTCGTCCTGGCTGACCGCGAAGAGCTGCCGGCGCAGCGCCAGCGTCATCACGATCACGAACGCGGCGAGCACGCAGATCGCGGTGATGTCCTCCTGTGACACGGTCGACAGTGAGCCGAAGAGGAACGACATCAGATTGGCGTTGGTGCCGCCGGGCGCGAGGTTGATGAGCATCACACCGCCGGCCATGCCGCCGTAGAAGAGCATGGCGAGTGCGATGTCGCCGCGCGTCTTGCCGTACCAGCGGATCAGCTCCATGACCACCGCGCCCACCACGGACACCAGCGTCGCCATCCACACCGGCGACCAGGAGAGCATGAAGCCGAGGCCGACGCCGGTCATCGCGACGTGGCCGATGCCGTCGCCCATGAGGGCCTGACGGCGCTGGACGAGGTAGATGCCGATCGCCGGCGCGGTGATGCCGACGAGGACGGCGGCGAGCAGGGCCCGCTGCATGAAGGCGTAGTCGAGGAATTCCATCGTGGGTGCCTTCTCAGCTCAGCAGACCCGTACGGACGGGCTCGGCGCCCGGTGCCGTGTGCGGGTGGACGTGGTCGTGGCCGGGCAGCGCGTGCTGGCCGACCGCCTTCGGGGGCGGGCCGTCGTGGGTGACACAGCCGTCGCGGAGGACGACCGCGCGGTCGATCAGCGGCTCCAGCGGGCCCAGTTCGTGGAGGACCAGCAGCACGGTGGTGCCCTTCTCCACCTGCTCGCGCAGGGTCGCGGCCAGCACCTCCTGGCTGGCCAGGTCGACGCCGGCCATCGGCTCGTCCATGATCAGCAGCTCGGGTTCGGAGGCGAGCGCGCGGGCGATGAGGACGCGCTGGTGCTGGCCGCCGGAGAGGGCGTTCACCGAGTCCTTGGCGCGGTCGGCCATGCCGACCATCTCCAGGGCGTGCCGGATCGCCGCGTGGTCGGCCTTGCGGAGGATGCCGAGGCGGGTGCGGGAGAGCCGGCCGGAGGCCACGATCTCCGTCACGGTCGCCGGGACACCGCCGGCCGCCGTGGTGCGCTGCGGCACGTACCCGAGGCGCCGCCAGTCGCGGAAGCGGCGCCGGGGGGTGCCGAACAGTTCGATCTCGCCGTCACTGGTCGGCACCTGTCCGATCACCGTGCGTACGGCGGTGGACTTCCCGGAGCCGTTGGCTCCGAGCAGCGCGACGACCTCACCGCGGTGCACGGTGAGGTCGATGCCGCGCAGGACGGTGCGCGAGCCCAGTTCGGCGCGGACGCCGCGCAACGAGATGACGGGCTCGGTCATGCCTGCTGCCTCCGGATGATCAACGAGGTCACTTGGCTCCCAGGGCCGTCTGGAGGGCCTTGAGGTTGGCTTCCTGGACCGCGAAGTAGTCCTTGCCGCGCGACTTCCCGGTGATGCCCTCGATCGGGTCGAGGACGTCGGTCTTGAGGTTGGCGTCGGCGGCGATGGTCTTCGCGGTCTTGTCGCTGACCAGTGTCTCGTAGAACACCGTGGTCACACCGTCGGCCTTCGCCATCTTCTCAAGTTCCTTGACCCGGGCGGCACTCGGCTCGGACTCGGGGTCGAGACCGGAGATGGCCTCCTCGGTGAGGCCGTAGCGCTCGGCGAGGTAGCCGAAGGCGGCGTGGGTGGTGATGAAGACCTTCGTGTCGGTGTTCTTCAGGCCGCCCGTGAACTGGTCGTCGAGCGCGCCCAGCTTCTCGACCAGGGCCTCGGTGTTGGTCTTGTAGGTGTCCGCGTGGTCCGGGTCGGCCTTCTCGAAGGCGGCGCCGACACCCTTGGCGACCTCGGCGTACTTCACGGGGTCGAGCCAGATGTGCGGGTCCTTGCCCTCCAGCTCCTCGTTCTCGTGCTCGTCGTGCTCGGCCGAGTGGCCGCCGACCTCGTTGCCGTGGTGCTCCATCTCGGTCAGCGTGGCGGCGTCGATCTTCGTCTTGAGGCCGGACTGCTCGACCGCCTCGTCGACGGAGGGCTGCAGGCCCTTCAGGTAGAGCACGGCGTCCGACTCCTGGAGCGCGGCCGTCTGCTTGGCGCTGATCTCCAGGTCGTGCGGCTCCTGGCCGGGCTGGGTCAGACTGGTGACGTTCACGTACTTCCCGCCGATCTGCTCGGCGAGGAAGGCCATCGGGTAGAACGACGCGACGACGTCGAACTTGTCGGTGTTGCCCGCGGCGGCGCTGTCGCCGCCGCAGGCCGTGAGAGTGGTGAGGCCGAGAGCGGCGGCCGCGGTCGCCGCCGCGGGTATCAGAAGGCGTCGTCGTACTACGTTCATGACAGTCATTTTCATCTTGTCTGGAAACGATTGTCAACAAGCCTGGTGGTAAGCCCTTGGTAAGGCGTTTGTCCGGCTCTCGTCCGTCTCCTTCTCGGAACCGATTTGATCCGAGGGCAGGCCCCGCCGGTAACCTGAGGCATTCGCTCTGAAGCGCGTCCGCTTCCTCCAGGAGCGCATCGCTTCGTCGCCCGTCGTCGTAATGAAGAGAGCACCGTGGCCGCCGACAAGATCGACACCATCGTCAGCCTGAGCAAGCGCCGTGGCTTCGTATTCCCGTGCAGTGAGATCTACGGCGGCCAGCGTGCCGCCTGGGACTACGGACCGCTGGGTGTCGAGCTCAAGGAGAACATCAAGCGTCAGTGGTGGCGCTACATGGTGACGTCGCGCGAGGACGTGGTCGGTATCGACTCGTCCGTCATCCTGGCCTCCGAGGTCTGGGTGGCATCCGGCCACGTCGCCACCTTCTCCGACCCGCTCACCGAGTGCACCGCGTGCCACAAGCGGTACCGCGCGGACCACCTGGAAGAGGGGTACGAGGAGAAGAAGGGCTACGCCCCGGCGAACGGCCTGGCCGACATCAACTGCCCCAACTGCGGCAACAAGGGCCAGTTCACCGAGCCCAAGCAGTTCTCGGGTCTGCTCTCCACCCACCTCGGCCCCACCCAGGACACCGGCTCCATCGCCTACCTGCGTCCCGAGACCGCCCAGGGCATCTTCACCAACTTCGCCCAGGTGCAGACCACTTCGCGCCGCAAGCCGCCGTTCGGCATCGCGCAGATGGGCAAGTCCTTCCGCAACGAGATCACGCCCGGCAACTTCATCTTCCGCACCCGCGAGTTCGAGCAGATGGAGATGGAGTTCTTCGTCAAGCCGGGCGAGGACGAGAAGTGGCAGGAGTACTGGATGCAGGAGCGGTGGAACTGGTACACCGGCCTGGGCATGCGGGAAGAGAACATGCGGTGGTTCGAGCACCCGCAGGAGAAGCTCTCGCACTACTCCAAGCGCACCGCCGACATCGAGTACCGCTTCCAGTTCGGCGGCAGCGAGTGGGGTGAGCTGGAGGGCGTCGCCAACCGCACCGACTACGACCTCGGCGCGCACTCCAAGGCCTCGGGCCAGGACCTGTCGTACTACGACCAGGAGGCGGGCGAGCGCTACACGCCGTTCGTCATCGAGCCGGCGGCCGGTGTCGGCCGCACGATGCTGGCGTTCCTCCTCGACGCGTACACCGAGGACGAGGCGCCCAACGCCAAGGGCAAGCTGGAGAAGCGCACGGTGCTGCGCCTCGACCACCGCATCGCCCCGGTGAAGGTGGCGGTCCTCCCGCTGTCCCGCAACCCCGAGCTGTCCCCGAAGGCGAAGGGGCTCGCGACGGCGCTGCGGCAGAACTGGAACATCGAGTTCGACGACGCGGGTGCGATCGGGCGGCGTTACCGCCGCCAGGACGAGATCGGTACGCCGTACTGCGTGACGGTGGACTTCGACACGCTCGACGACAACGCGGTGACCGTGCGGGAGCGGGACTCGATGAAGCAGGAGCGGGTTTCTCTCGACCAGATCGAGGGGTACCTGGCTGCTCGGCTCGTGGGCGCCTGAGGGGTTGCCTCGCTTGTGTGATTGAGCGGCTGCGGGTTCGTCGTGGCTGGTCGCGCAGTTCCCCGCGCCCCTATGGGGCCTTCGGCCCCTCGGGGTGCGGGGAACTCGGCGTTCCCCAGGGCCTGTTACAGGTCCACGTCGGCGAAGAGGGCCGCGTGGTCGGAGGCCTGGTCGACCTTCGAGGTGACCGTGGTGAAGGACTCGAAGGTTCTCGGGGCCCAGATGCCGCGGCGCTCCACGCCCACGTGCGTGACCCGGTCCCACAACTCCGGGCTGAACATGAGGTAGTCGAGCTTCTGCTCGTCGCGCTTGCCGGTGCCGTGGGTACCCGGGGGTTGGGCGCCGTAGCTGTCGTGGGTCATGGCCTCGCGCAGGCCCGCGTCGAGGAGGAGCTTGATGGGGGGACTCGCGAGGGAGTCGTTGAGGTCGCCGGCCACGACGACCCGTGAGGAGTGGGCGAGCGCCGCCTCGTAGATCTCCCTGACCCTCGTGGCCTGGGCCTTGCGGCGCTTGTCGTTCTCGGAGGCCCTGCCGAAGCCCTTGCTCTTGAAGTGGTTGCCGAGGATCCACAGCGGTTCGCCGGCGACCTCGACCTCGAACTCGGGGCAGTCCCGGCTGAACACCGGCCGGCCGTTCGCCCCGACATCGAAGATGTGCGACCGCACGGACGTGATCGGGAACCGGCTGAGGATGCCGACGTCGATGCCACGGCTGTCGTTTCCGTCGACGAGCAGGTTGAACGGGTACGGCGTGCCTCCCACCGCGCCGCCCAGTACCTGGGTGTTGAAGCGGTCCAGCGTGAGCCGGTCCTCGACCTCGACGGTGAGCAGGATGTCCGCGTTCACCTCGGCTATCACCCGGGCGGTGTTCTCCACCGCCTCCCACCTGATGTCGTCCCGCAGCATCTCGGCCCACCCCGACCACTTGGGGCGCCCCTTGGCGACGATCTTGACGGCCGGGCTGCCCGACTGGGGGACGGTGTAGAGCTTGGCGCCACCGCGGGGCTGGTTGATGAAGAACGGCCGGCGGTCGCCCGCCCCCGAGTTGTGCGCGTCGTGTTTCACGATCAGCTCGGTGATCCGCTCCTTGTCCGAGTCCTGGTAGATCTCCTTGTCGAGGAGGCCGACCAGTTCTTGGAAGTCGTCCAGGATCTCCTTGCGCCGTTCGTCGTCGTCGAGGCCGAACACGGTCGGCCGGCGGAAGAGGTTCTCTGCGTTGAAGGTGGCGATACGGATCGTCATACGCCCTCCACAGGGTCGCGCGGCCGGGCCAGGGCCGACGGCGGACACTTCGAATTCTCCGAGAGCGGATGAATGGTGTCCAACGGAGCGTCGAGGGAACTTCCGATGTTCCGGAAAAAATCTCCTACGACCTACCAATCCGGACCCACCGCCGGTTCCGAAGGAGAGGGCACACGGCCCGCAGAGGGCGGGCCGCGCATCTTCACGGGGGCGTTCATGCGCAAGCAAGCGGTCATCGGCGTACTGACCATGGCGGTGGCGATCGGGACGGTCGGTGCCGTCGGCGCCGGGGCACTGGGCGGGTCCGGGGTGTCGGGAGGCTCCGGCGCACCGGGCGGACCGGCGGCGTCGACGGAGGTCGCGGCGAGCGGCTCCTCCGGCACCGGGACCGGCACCGGGACCGGCACCGGGACCGGCATCGAGTCCAAGGGCGGGGTCCTCGGCGGCGGGAAGAAGGTGCCCGGCGGGCTGAAGGCCGTGGGTCTCACCACCGACCAGCGCCTCGTCGTCTTCCGCGTCGACAAGCCCGGCGCCGCCGTCCCGCTCGGCAGGGTCCGCGGTCTCAAGGGGGACACCAGGCTCGTCGGCATCGACTACCGCGTCCAGAACAACAAGCTGTACGGCGTCGGCGACAAGGGCGGTGTCTACACCCTGCGGGAGGTGGGCGCCAAGGCCACCAAGGTCTCCCAGCTCTCCGTCGCCCTCCAGGGCGCGGCGTACGGGGTCGACTTCAACCCCGCCGCCAACCGCCTCCGGGTGATCAGCGACACCGGCCAGAACCTCCGCCACAACCTCGACGACCCCCAGGGCGCCCCGGCCGCCGGCACCACGGCCGTCGACGGCACCCTCGTCAACCCGCCGGTCCCGCCCGCCACGGCCGGCGTCACCGCGCGCGGGGTGACCGGGGCGGCGTACACGAACAACGACCTCGACACCACCACCGCGACCACCCTCTTCGACCTCGACACCGCCCAGGACCAGATCTCCGTCCAGTCCCCGGCCAACGCGGGCAACCTCGCCCCCACGGGCAAGCTCGGCGTGGACGCCCCGCTGAACACCGGGTTCGACATCTACGGCTCGGCGGGGAGCGGGGTGAACGCCGGGTACGCGGTGACGGGGGCGCGACTGTTCGCCGTCAACCTGCTGACGGGCAAGGCGAGTTCGGCGGGGAGCTTCCCGAAGGGCCGCCAGGTGGTGGATCTGGCGATACCGCTGCGACAGGGCTGACGGCAGCGGCAGAGCCGTGACCCTCCGGGGGTGAGCGGCGGCCGAGGCGGGGCCGGCAAGTGACAGCTGACAGATATTGAAATCTGTCAGCTGTCATGTCATCGTGGAGTCATGACGACGACGATGCAGACCCGCACCCTCGGATCCACCGGCCCCCAGGTCTCCGCCCTCGGCCTCGGCTGCATGGGCATGTCCGCGCTGTACGCGGGCGCCGACCGGGCCGAGTCCCTCGCGACGATCCACGCGGCCCTCGAAGCCGGGGTCACCCTGCTGGACACCGGCGACTTCTACGGCATGGGCCACAACGAACTGCTGATCGGCGAAGCCCTGCGCACCGCCCCCGCGGCCCACCGGGAACGGGCCCTGACCAGCGTCAAGTTCGGTGCGCTGCGGGACGCGGACGGCGGCTGGTCCGGATACGACGGCCGCCCGGCGGCGGTGCGCAACTTCGCCGCCTACTCCCTCCAGCGCCTCGGCACCGACCACATCGACGTCTACCGGATCGCGCGGGTCGACCCCGACGTGCCGATCGAGGAGACGGTCGGCGCGATCGCCGAACTGGTCGAGAAGGGGTACGTCCGCCACATCGGCCTGAGCGAGGTGGGCGCGGACACGATTCGCCGCGCCGCCGCCACGGCCCCGATCGCGGACCTCCAGATCGAGTACTCCCTCATCTCGCGCGGCATCGAGCGGGAGATCCTGCCGACCACGCGCGAACTGGGCATCGCGGTCACCGCGTACGGCGTCCTGTCCCGCGGGCTGATCTCCGGCCACTTCGGCCGCGACCGCCAGCTGGCGCCGGGGGACTTCCGGGCCTTCTCGCCCCGCTTCCAGGGGGAGAACCTCCAGCGCAACCTGGACCTGGTCGACGCCCTGCGGAAGATCGCCGAGCAGAAGGGGGCCTCGGTGGCCCAGATCGCGATCGCCTGGGTGCTCTCGCGCGGGGAGGACGTCGTCCCGCTCGTCGGGGCCCGCCGCCGGGACCGTCTCGCGGAGGCGCTGGGCGCGCTGGAGGTGACCCTGGACGCCGCCGACCTCGCCGCGATCGAGGGCGCCGTACCGGCCGACGCGGCGGTCGGCGACCGCTACCCCGCCGCCCAGATGGCACACCTCGACAGCGAACGCTGATCCGGCTCCCGGGTACGGTTCCCCCCATGGCACCGACCTCCGAGACCCTGACCGCCGAGCGCATCCTCGAAGCGACCGAGGACGTCCTGCGCCGGCACGGGCCCGCCAAGGCCACCGTGGTCGACGTGGCCCGCGCACTCGGCGTCAGCCACGGCAGCGTCTACCGCCACTTCCGGTCGAAGGCGGCGCTGCGGGAGGCGGTGACCAAGCGCTGGCTGGACCGCACGACGGCCACCCTGACCGCCCTCGCCGCCGAGGACCGCGACCCGGAGGACCGGCTGCGCGCCTGGCTGACCGCGCTCTTCGAGGCCAAGCGCCGCAAGGCGGGCGACGATCCGGAGCTGTTCGCCACGTACCAGGTCCTCACGGAGGAGAACGGCGAGGTGGTCGGCGCCCATATCGCCGACCTGACCGGCCAGTTGACCGGGATCGTCCGCTCCGGTGTGGACTCCGGGGAGTTCGCCTCCACCGACCCGGCCCGCACCGCCCGCGCCGTCTTCCACGCCACGGCCCGCTTCCACGACCCCTCCTACGCCCCCACCTGGCGCCAGCCGGACATCGAGGCCCAGTTCGAGGCGGTCGTGGACCTGGTGGTGCGGGGGCTGCGCGCCCACTGAAGCCGCCGTTGCCCGTCCTTCAGGGCGAGGAGCCCGTCACGCCACGCAGAACTCGTTGCCCTCCGGGTCCCGCATCAGCCACCAGTGGCCCGCCGGGCCCCGGTCGAACTCCTCCACACGGGTGGCGCCCAGGGTCTCCAGACGGGTGGCCAGGGCCTCCAGGCCGTCGGGGCCCGCGTGGACGTCGATATGGAGGCGGTTCTTGACCGTCTTGGGCTCGGGGACGTCCTGGAAGAGGAGGCGGCGGCCCTTGCCGATGCCGGTGAAGGGGTCGTACGGGTCGTCGGGGTGGCGGACGGCGGCGTAGCCGCGGAAGACGCGGTGGCCGTGGTGCTCGGCCACCGCTGCCTCGGGGAGATCGCCCGTGGAGAGGAGGTGGGTGATCAGGGCGCTCGGGTCCTCCACCTCGTATCCGAGCGCCGCAGCCCAGAAGTCGGCCAGCGGCTGGGCGTCCCGCGTGTCGATGACCAGTTTCCAGTTCAGTGCGGTGGTCGTAGCCATGTAACCGGTTATATTGGTTACATGGGTTCGACGTCCAGCGCATCGGCTGCGAAGGGGGTGTCGGGAGTGTCGGCAGCGGGCGGCATCCGGCTCCGCTCCTCCTCCGGGAACGTGTACCGGTTCGATCCGGGCGCCCTGTGCCTGGAACTGCTCGTCACCGGCGGCCCCGGCGCCCTGACCCGCCACGAGGTGCTGCACACCCCCGCCGACCTGGTCGAATGGGTCGAACAGTCCCGGCTCGCCCCCACGCCCCACACCCTCCACGTCACGGCGGACGACGTGGCGTACGCCCGGCGGCTGCGCGACGCGCTGACCCGTACGGTCGTCTCCCATGTCGTAGGCGCGGCCGGGCTCCCCGAGCTGGGCATCGCCGCGGCGGACACCGCCGACCTCGACCTCGTCAACGAGGCCGCGGCCCGCCCTCCGCTGGCCCCGGCGATCCGTGCGGACGGCACCCGGGGCTGGGCCGCCGGTACGGCGACCGGCGCGCAGCTCCTCTCCACCGTCGCCCGCGACGCCGTCGACCTCCTCACCGGGCCGTACGCGCAGCGGATCCGGATGTGCGCCGGCGACCGCTGCTACCTCCTCTACGTCGACACCTCACGCCCCGGCCGCCGCCGCTGGTGCTCGATGGAGCACTGCGGCAACCGCCACAAGGTCCGCGCCCACCGCGTACGGCAGAAGTCCTAGAGAAAGGGTGATCCTCATGTCCGCTCGATCCACCGGACTCACCAAGGACGCCGGATGGCAGGTCGGTGTCTCCCGCACCCTGCCCCAATCACCCGCCACCGTATGGGAGTTCATCAGCGGGCCGCGCGGGCTGGAGCTGTGGCTCGGGGCCGGGGCGCGGCTCACCCCCGAGCCGGGTGCCGGATACGAGACCGACGCGGGCGCCTCGGGCGAGGTGCGCGGCTATCGCCCCGGTGACCGTATCCGCGTCACCTACGGCGACACGACCGTCCAGGTCGCCGTCTCGGCGGCCGGCGGCGGCAGGTCCGTACTCGTCTTCCACCAGGAGCGCATGGCGGGCCCCGAGGAGCGGGAACGTCAACGGGCGCACTGGCGACGGGTGATGGACCGGGTCGCCGAGGAACTCGACCGACCGGCCTGACGGCAGAGCGGTCACGAGTCCGTGCGGTCCCCGAGGAACAGGGAAAGGTGCGGCCCGGTGGGGCTTCCCGCACGGTTCCCCGCGCCCCTGAAGCACTGGGCGCGCCCCATGCTCTTAGGGGCGCGGGGAACTGCGCGAGCAACCACGACGCACCTGCACCCGCCCTACCAGCGGAACGCTCCCGCACCAGCCCTACGAGCGGAGCGACGCCGCGTCCCGTACCTCCGGTGACTCCAGGCGCTTCGCCGTACGCGCGGCGGTCTCCCGCGCCCACGCACCCGTGGTGAGCGCGCCCAGGACGAGTACGGCGAAACCGCACGCCGCGACGATCCACCAGGCGGGACGGGCCGCCGCGACGAAGGAGTCGGCGTACGAGGACGAGCCGATGCCGGCCGCCAGGACCGCGCCTATCACCGCGACGCCCAGCGTCTGGCCGATCTGTCGGCTGGTGGAGGCGACCGCGGCGGCGACACCGGCCTGGGCGCGCGGCATGCCGGAGACGGCGGTGTTGGTGATGGGCGCGTTGACGAAGCCGAAGCCGAGGCCGAAGAGGACGTAGCCGATGACGAGGGTGACGTTCTCGGTTTCGGCCTCGAAGGCGGCGAAGAGCACCCCGCTCGCCGTCATCGCGACCCCGGCGATCAGGAGCGGGAGACGCGGTCCCCGGCCGCCGACCAGCCGCCCGGCGATCGGCGCGCAGACGAAGCACAGCAGCGCCATCGGGAGCATCCACAGCCCGGCGTGCAGGGCGTCGAGGCCGCGGACGTTCTGCAGGTACAGCGTCGACAGGAACAGGAAGCCGCCGAGCGCGGCGAACGCGCTGACCGCCGTCACCGTCGCCCCGCTGAACGGTGCCGAGCGGAAGAAGCGCAGGTCGATGAGGGGTTCCGCGCGGCGCGGCTCGTAGCGCAGGAGGCCGAGGAGCGCGGCGAGCGCGACACCGGCGAGGGCCAGGGTCTCGGCGACCGGGGCGGTCGGCGCCTCGATGATCGCGTACGTGAGGGAGCCGAGCAGCGCGATGACGAGGAGCTGGCCGATCGGGTCGGGGCGGCGGGCCTTCGGGGCGCGGGACTCGGGGACATACCGCCAGGTCAGCAGTAGCGCGGCCAGACCGACCGGCAGGTTGATCCAGAAGATCGAGCGCCAGCCGACCGACTCCACGAGCAGCCCGCCGATGATCGGCCCGGCGGCCATCGAGATGCCCACCACCGCGCCCCAGATCCCGATCGCCCGGGCCCGCTCGCGCGGGTCCGTGAACGTGTTGGTGATGATCGACATCGCGACCGGGTTGAGCATCGAGCCGCCGACCGCCTGCACCATGCGGAAGGCGACCAGCGATTCGAGGTTCGGGGCGAGCGAGCACAGCAGGGAGCCGACGGCGAAGAGGACCAGGCCGGCCATGAAGACCCGTTTGCGGCCGATCCGGTCCGCGGTGGAGCCGGCCAGCATCAGCAGCGCTGCCAGGACCAGCGTGTAGGCGTCGATGGTCCACTGCAGACCGGCGAGGCTCGCGTCGAGGTCGCGCTGCATCGAGGGCAGGGCGACGTTCAGGACGGTGTTGTCCAGGCTCACGATCAGGAGGCTGGTGCAGCAGATCGCGAGCACCAGCAGACGGTGGCGACGGCTGAGCTCGGGCATGCGGCCCATCGTACGCCCGATTCAATAGTGCGCCTAACTAATGAATGGCGAGCATGCGTCCGTGTGCGTGACAATGGGGGAATGTCCACGCCCGTGTCCCTCGCCCCGGCCCCCCTGCGGATCGGCCCGCACACCGTCACCCCGCCCGTCGTCCTGGCCCCGATGGCCGGCATCACGAACGCGCCCTTCCGCACCCTGTGCCGGGAGTTCAGCGGCGGCAAGGGGTTGTTCGTCAGCGAGATGATCACCACGCGGGCGCTGGTCGAACGCAACGAGAAGACCATGCAGCTGATCCACTTCGACGCGACCGAGAAGCCGCGCTCGATCCAGCTGTACGGCGTGGACCCGGCGACCGTAGGCAAGGCCGTCCGCATGATCGCGGAGGAGGGCCTCGCCGACCACATCGACCTCAACTTCGGCTGCCCGGTCCCGAAGGTGACGAGGAAGGGTGGCGGCTCCGCCCTCCCCTACAAGCGGAACCTGCTGCGCGCGATCCTCCGCGAAGCGGTCGGTGGCGCCGGCGACCTCCCGGTCACCATGAAGATGCGCAAGGGCATCGACGACGACCACATCACCTACCTCGACGCCGGACGCATCGCCGTCGAGGAGGGCGTCACCGCGATCGCCCTGCACGGCCGTACCGCCGCCCAGCACTACGGCGGCACCGCCGACTGGGACGCCATCGCCCGCCTCAAGGAGCACGTCCCCGAGATCCCCGTCCTCGGCAACGGCGACATCTGGTCGGCGGAGGACGCACTGCGGATGGTGCGCGAGACCGGCTGCGACGGGGTGGTCGTGGGGCGCGGCTGCCTGGGCCGGCCGTGGCTGTTCGCGGACCTGGTGGCGGCTTTCGAGGGGCGCACGGAGGACATCGCGCGGCCCGTTCTCCGCGAGGTCGCCGACATCATGGTCCGGCACGCCGGTCTCCTCGGCGAGTGGATCGGCGACGAGTCCAAGGGGGTCGTCGACTTCCGCAAGCATGTCGCCTGGTACCTCAAGGGCTTCGCCGTCGGCTCCGAGATGCGCAAGCGGCTGGCCATCACCTCCTCCCTCGCCGAACTCCGCGCCGGACTCGACGAGTTGGACCTCGACCAGCCCTGGCCCACCGGCGCCGACGGCCCGCGCGGCCGCACCTCCGGCAACAACCGCGTCGTCCTGCCGGACGGCTGGCTGAAGGACCCGTACGACTGCGCGGGCGTGGGCGAGGAGGCCGAACTGGACACGTCCGGAGGGTAGTTGCTCGGAACTGCCCGCTCTGTCGGTGTTCCGGTCGTTGTGCGGCCGGTTTCCGTCATCTCGGAATGAGTACGGAAATGTCCGGGTAGCGCCTTTTGGTGTGCGGAGCGAACGAGACACCGAAGAGGCCGAAGAATCCGGCGAAGCCGGCCGGGGCACTGTCGAAGCGGCCCTCGCGGAAACCGCCGACCCGGCCGTGCGAACCCTCCCGGGCCCCCGCCCCGCACAC
>NZ_JARGEE010000117.1:0-22615 GCF_033794485.1 Streptomyces sp. MB09-02B | reverse complement strand
AAGCCCCCGGGGGGGGGGCCGGCGGCGCGGGCTCGGTCCAGTGGCGGGACTTCGGGAAGGCCGGGGCCTTCATGCCCTTGGACTTGAGGCGCAGGATGCGGTGCCCGGCGGCCTGCTGCTTGCTGAGGTGACAGTCGTCCCGGTCCGCGACCATGGCGAGCAGGGCCTCCTGGAGGGGCTCGGGGTCGTCCCAGGTGCCGTACAGCTTCTGCGTGCTGAGGCAGACGGGGTTGAGGCCCCTGTTGAGGACGGCCTCCCAGGCGGCGATGGAGACGCCCGGTGTGTGCTCCGAGCGGAAGTCGTCGAGGACGACCAGTCCGCCGGGGAGGAGTAGGTCCCGCGCGGCGGTGATGTCGGCCTCGACGTGCTCGTACAGGTGCGAGGCGTCGATGTGCACGAACCGGCAGGAGCGCGGTTTCACCTCCCCCGGGACGATCGAGCTGGGGCCCTGGAGGACCCGGGGCAGCTCGTCGTGGAAGGAGAGGTAGTTCGCCTCGAAGGCCCGACGGGTGAGCGTGCTGCGGTACGACTTGGTGGCCTCCGCCGCGTTGGCGTCGTCCGGTGCGTCGCTCTCGAAGAGGTCGCAGACCGTGTAGGCCTCGCCCTCCTGGAGGTGGCGGCCGAGGAAGATGGCGCTCTTGCCCATGTAGACGCCGACCTCCAGGAGGTCGCCCCTCGTGCCCGCGGCCTCCTGCCGGTTCAGGAACCAGTCGAAGAGCAGTTGGTCGAGCACCGGGAACCAGCCGGGAACGTCGTCGAGTTCCCGGGGGAGTCGGATCGTGCCGTGTTCAGAGGTCATTTCAGAGGTCATGAGGACGGAAGACCTTCTTGCGTCGACGAGGCGAACAGGCGAACGGGCCAGGAACCTATGAGATGCCTCTGGCCCGGTCAAGGATGCTGCGGAGCCTCTCCGCGGAGCGGTTTTCGAATCCTCGCGTCGCATGAACAGTGGGCCAATTCCAGGTTCCGGGGCCGTTCAGCGGCGGCGTCCACCGAGCGACGCCCGCAGCAGCGGCTGCAACGGACGTTCGACCCACCGGTGCAGCAGCCAGGCGAGCCCCAGCATCAACGCCACGGTGAGCACGACGGTCAGCAACGACGGAACGCCCAGCCTCTGGTGCAGTGTCTGCACCACCGGCCAGCCCAGGTGCTCGTGCACGAGGTAGAAGGGGTACGTCAGCGCCCCCGCGGTGGTCAGCCAGGGCCAGTTGACGCGGTTGAGCAGGCCCAGGGCCACGGCGCCCACGGCCACGAAGCCGACGGTGACGGCGAGGACGATGCCGAGCTGGGAGCGATAGGAGAAGTAGTCGGGGTTCGGGGCGTGCCACATCGCCTGGACCGTCTGGTACTGACTCAGCAGCAGACTGAAGACCACGATCAGCCAGGCAGCGGTGTCCCGGCGGTCGCGGTGCACCAGATAGAGGCCCATGCCCCCGATGAACAAGGACGCGTACTCCGGCATCAGGACCATGTCCAGCAGCGGCTCCTTCGCTCCCTGCGCGAGCACCGAGGCCAGGGTCCAGCCGCCGCAGAACCAGATCACCCGTCTGCGGGTCACCCCGGGCAGCACCACGCACAACGCGAACAGGACGTAGAAGCGGACCTCCGCCCACAACGTCCAGCACACGCCGAGGACGCGGTCCGCGCCGAGCGGCATCTGCAGCATCGTGAGGTTCGCCAGGAACTCACTGACCGACACCCGCGCGAAGGCGATCCCCGGCAGCGCGAACACCGCCGCCACCAGGATCACCGCCGCCCAGTACGCCGGCAGCAGCCGGGACGCCCGGGAGGCGAAGAACGCCTGCACCGAACGGCCCCAGGCGCTGGCGCAGATCACGAACCCGCTGATCACGAAGAAGGCCTGGACCCCGGCCCAGCCGTAGGCGAGCCAGCTGTGGGCGGTGGGGAACTGCACGGCGGGCGAGGCCCCCCAGGCCTTCGCGATCTCCCCGTCCCGCCCGCCGTAGTGATAGGCGGCGACGGCGAGAGCGGCTATGAGGCGCAGCCCGTCGAGCGCGTAGAGCCGGGGCGCCGAGCGACGGTCGCCCGCTGCAGCGCCCCCGAAGGGGCGCGGGGCTGCATCGATGTGCGGCTCCGCCGCGGGGCGCGACCAGCCCCCACCCACCCGCACTCGAGACTCGACAGGATCATCGGTCTTGGCTGGAGAACTCACTGCTGAGCTCATCCCAGTGTCGCCCGCTTGAGCGACCGGGCCCGCCGAGCGACTCTCCGCACGGTCGCGTTACGCGGAATGAACGAGAGCTGCACCGGAATCCCACCGGGCAACCCCAGCGAGGTCAGCCGCCGCCGCTTGAAGTACCGCAGGGTGTGCGTGCTCAGATGCCGCGTCAGATACGCCTCGGTCTCCGCCCGCAGCGACGGATAGATCTTCGACTGCATCGCGAACCCCACCGCCCGCACCAGGCTGTCGAGGTCGGACACCTCGATGCCCGGCCGCTGCGAGGCGACCGCCGCCGCGTCCCCCAGCTCCGGCAGCAGCGCGTCCACGATCGTGACGGGCACCCGGTTGCTGTTCTCGTACGGGGCGAGCCGATCCAGCAGCGTGCCCGTGCCGACGCGGGCGACAGGGAGGCCGTACAGCGCGGAGGCGGTGAGCAGGGCCGTCGAGAAGCAGCCGACGACCAGGGCCGGCCGCATCCGCTGGTAGAGCACCTCGGCGAGCACCGGCGTGTCCACCACGGTCAGGTCGGCGCCGAGCCGCTCCGCCTCCTTCTCCAGACCGCGCGACCAGCGGGCCGGGGCACTGGGGTGCGGCTTGAACACGACCTTGGAGTGCCCGAGCGCGACAGCCCCCTTCAGCATCCGCACGTGGAGGGCCTCCTCCTCCTCGACGGTGAGGATGCCGAGCGCGGAGAGGTACTGGCCGAGCAGCAGCGCGGGCTCCTCGGTCGCGGGCAACTCGTCGCCCGTGCCCACGAGTTCGGCCAGCACCTTCACGAAGGCGTCCGTCGGCACGATCTCCGCCTCGACCCCGAACTCGGTGAGCAGCAGCGGCTTGAGCCCCGGGACGAGGTCCAGGTGGAGAAGCCGGTCGATCCTCGTCCCCACCAGCGGGTCGATCTTGTTGCGGGTGGGCCCGTAGCTCATCAGACCGTCGGCGTACACGGTCACGGGCGCGCCGGTGAAGATCTGGGCGAAGCCGAGGGCCGGGTGGACCTGGATGGACTCCACGGCCAGTTCGACGTCGTCGTCACCCAGGTTCCACAGCAGCCGCAGATGCCGCTCCCACAGCGGGACGTCGTCCATGCGCGGGGACCAACCGCCGGGGTGGAAGGGGGAGATGGTCTCGTTCCAGGAGATCACCTCGTCGAAGCGGGAGCGCAGCCGCTCGAAGCCGGGCATCTCGTCCGGGCCGGGGGCCGTCTCCGGGGTCGCCGCGTTGTTGGAGACCAGCAGGATGCGCCGGGAGGCGGGGCGGAAGCACTCGGTGTCCAGGGCCGCGGCCAGCGTGGCCGCGCCGTACAGCGTGGACGCCATGAAGATCTGCGTGGTCATGCGGCGACCCCCGTGGCGGCGGGACGGCGGCGCAGCCGGCGCAGTCGGCCGGCGCGCTGGACATCCATGGAGTCGAGGGCCTCGTCGAGCACGTCCTGCGGCATTCCGCGCAGCGCCACCGCGCTCATCGACTTCAGTTTCCGTGCCACCGCCGGCTCGAACCTCTCGATGGATCCCAAATGGTGGGAGATGATCGCGCAATAGGTGCGCACGGCCTTGGGAAGAAGTCGCTCCGCGTCCCGGTCCCGCGCGGTCTCCGCGATGACCTGGTCGAATGCGCGAATGAAATCGAGCTGTCGTACGTCGCCGATCTGGGTCAGCGAAGAAGCCACACCGCGCCGGTAGAAGACGCCCAGCAGCCCCACCGTGGCGAAGGATTCGGCCTCCCGGTGGAGCTTCCAGATCCACGGCCGGTCCTCGGCGGTGCGCAGCCCGTGGGTGAAGTGCAGCACGCCCTTGTCGACCAGTCGGCGGTGGTAGATGCCCGCCCAGGCGAACGCGTAGTCGACGGAGGTCGAGCGGTCGGCGGGCAGGATCGCGTCGCGCGGGTTCATCACCACGTCCCGCCGCCCGTTGGGCACCCGGTGCACCGAGCGGGCCCGCCCGGTGCACTGGACATGGTCCGTGCGCACGAAGTCGCAGCCCAACTCCTCGATGGCGCCGAGCAGTCGGGGGTAGTAGCCGGGGGCGAGCCAGTCGTCCCCGTCGAGGAACGTGAGGTACTCGCCGCGGGCCTTGTCGATGCCCGTGTTGCGCGCGGTCGCCAGTCCTCCGTTCTTCTCGTGTCTGACGTACACCGCCCCCGGCAGCTCGCGCTCCGCGCGCGCGAGAATGTCCGGTGTCTCGTCGCGGGAACAGTCGTCGACGAGAATGAATTCGAAGTCCTCACGAGCGTTGGCTCCGAGGCTCTTCAGGGTGTCGGGCGCGTATTGCTGCACGTTGTAGAACGGCACGATGACGGAGAGCTTGACCACCCCCGTGACGTTAGGCGGCCCTCCGGCATTCGTCTTGACCAGCCGCTTGATGCCAGGTGAACGACGCGTGGCGGAACCGTGAACCAGATGATTTCCGGTGTCATTCGCTTCCCGATTCGCTGTTCGGCGATGTGCTGTTAACCCTTTGTTGCATTCGGGTTGGGCCGATCAACAAAATCGCTTCCTAGCGTCTTCGATGTGCCAGCAAGTGCTACGAACAGCCTGCGAGTCGCCGTACTCGCGGATTCCGACACCCGGTGGAAATGGGGCGCGCTCACCGCGAGCCGTCTCGCTCCCGAGGACGCGGACATCCGCCTGGACGGCTTCCTCCTGCGCGGCCGGGCGACCCCCACCGCCCGCCAGCTCCAGGAGGTCGGGGTCCGCCCTGCCGCCCTGCGCGAGGTGACCGGCCTCGAATTCCTGCGCGCCATGAAGGAGGCCGCGTACGACATCGTCCTGCTCTCCCTGGTCGGCGGGGGCGTCCAGGCGATGCTGCACGGCCTGCGCCGGGTCTGGGACGGGCGGACGAAGCGGCCCGTGGTCGTCACCGGGTACGTCGGTGTCGTCTACGAGAAGCTCGCCGACGGTCTGCTGCTGCGGCACGGCGCGGACCTCGTCCTCGCCAACTCCCGCCAGGACGCGGACCGGTTCCGCGCCGTGTACGAGGGTGTGGGCGCCGACGCCTCCTCGGTCACCGAGGTCGCGCTGCCCTTCCTGGGCGGCAGGCCCTACGCCGGCACCGAGGACCCGTCCGCGGAGGAAGGGCGCAGGCCCTACACGGTCGTCTTCGCCGTACAGCCGTCCGTCCCGGACAACCGCAGGGACCGCACCTACCTGCTGAACCGCCTGGTCCAGCACGCGAGGCTGCACCCGGACCGCCAGGTGCTCCTGAAGCTCCGCTCCAAGCCCGGCGAGCACACCACGCACATCGAGGAGCTGCCCTACCAGAAGCTGGCGGAGAAGCTGCCCGGCGGTCTGCCGGCCAACTTCCGCCTCGCGTACGGGAACATGGGCGAGGTCCTCGACACCACCGACCTGCTGGTCACCGTCAGCTCCACGGCCGCCCTGGAGTCGCTGCACCGCCGGATCCCCACCGTCGTCCTCACCGACCTCGGGATCCGCGAGACCCTCGGCAACCACCACTTCGTGGGCTCCGGCTGCCTCGCCTCCTGGGACCAGCTGGACGCCGGGTACGAGCCCGCGCCGGACCCCGAGTGGGTCGCCCGCCAGGGCGTCGTGACTGGGGGCACCTCCCGGACGAAGTCTGGGGGAGGCTCGTACGGCACCGCCTTCGACACGGCCCGCACCCGCGTCGCGAAGCTGGTCGCGGCGCCCGAACTGCCGCCCCTCGCGCCGTACTACACGCCCGTCACCGCGCCCGGCTACCTCCCCGGCATCCTCGCCCGCCACCACCTCGGCCCCGACGGCACACCGCTGCCCGGGGCGCCCGCCGCCGACCGGCAGGCCGGCCCCGTACGGCAGATCGTGCGCCGCGCGGCCCGCGGCGCCTACCGCCACGGAGTGCAGCGCGTGGCGCCCGTCATCCGCCGGATGGGTGAGCTGTGAGCCGCCGTCCCTCCGCCTCGCAAGAGCCGCAAGGAGTCCCAGACATGTCCCACCCGGAAGCGGGCCAAGCGCCTTCCGCCCGCCGCGTCCTCGCCGTGATCCCCGCGCGCGGCGGCTCCAAGGGCGTCCCCGCGAAGAACCTCGCCCCCGTCGGCGGCGTCCCGCTGGTGGCCCGCGCGGTCCGCGAGTGCCTCGCCGCCCGCCTGGTGACGGACGTCGTCGTCTCCACCGACGACCACGCCATCGCCGCCGCCGCCCGGGAGTCCGGTGCCGAGGTCGTTCTGCGCCCCGCCGCCATCGCCGGCGACACCGCCACCTCCGAGGCAGCCGTCCTGCACGCCCTGGACGCCCACGAGTCCCGCCACGGCGCCACGGTCGACGTCGTCCTCCTCGTCCAGTGCACCAGCCCGTTCATCCTCCGCGAGGACATCGACGGCGTGGCCCGCGCCGTCGTCGAGCACGGCGCCGACACGGCCCTGACCGTCGCCCCGTTCCACGGTTTCATCTGGCGCGACACGGCGGACGAGTTCACCGGCGGTGAGGTGAACGCCGAGACCTACGACGTGAACGGCGAGCCGTACGGCGTCCCCGGGGCGGCACCGCTCGGCTCGGCACCGCTCGGCTCGGCGGCGCCCGGCTCGGCGACCGCACACGGCGAACCCGCAGGGGTCGACAGGCCCGCCGGTCCCGGCGCCTCGTGCCCGGCGACCGGGCTCACCGGAGCCCCGGGCGCCCTGCCCGACGACGTCCGCGCCACCCCCGGCCTCACCGCCGGCGGCTACGGCGTCAACCACGACAAGTCCTTCCGCCCCCGCCGCCAGGACCGCCCCCAGGACCTGCTGGAGACCGGTGCCGCCTACGCCATGGACGCGGCCGGACTGCGCAAGCACCAGCACCGCTTCTTCGGCCGTACGGAACCCGTCCGCACCGACCCCGCCCGGGTCCTGGAGATCGACGACCCGCACGACCTCGCCCGCGCCCAGGCCCTCGCGCCGCTCTTCGACGCCAACCGGCCCGGCGCCCTCCCCACCTACGACGACATCGACGCCGTAGTCCTCGACTTCGACGGCACCCAGACCGACGACCGGGTGCTGATCGACTCCGACGGACGGGAGTTCGTCTCCGTGCACCGCGGCGACGGACTCGGCATCGCGGCCCTCCGCAGGAGCGGCCTGAAGATGCTGATCCTGTCCACGGAACAGAACCCGGTCGTCGCCGCACGAGCCCGGAAGCTCAAGCTCCCGGTCCTGCACGGCATCGACCGGAAAGACCTCGCGCTGAAGCAGTGGTGCGAGGAGCAGGGCATCGCGCCGGAGCGCGTGCTCTACGTCGGCAACGACGTCAACGACCTCCCGTGCTTCGCCCTCGTGGGCTGGCCCGTGGCGGTCGGCAGCGCCCACGACGTCGTACGCGGCGCCGCACGCGCGGTCACCACCGTCCCCGGCGGTGAAGGCGCGATCCGGGAGATCGCCGGCTGGATCCTCGGTCCCTCTCTCGACTCTCTCGACCCCCTCGACAAGTAAGGAACTGGTCCCACCATGAGCACCAACTCCCGTCTGCGCACGTTCGGTTCGAAGACCGCCGGCCCGGGTCACCCCGTCTACGTCGTCGGTGAGATCGGCATCAACCACAACGGTGAGCTGGAGAACGCCTTCAAGCTGATCGACGCCGCCGCCGAGGCCGGCTGCGACGCCGTCAAGTTCCAGAAGCGCACCCCCGAGATCTGCACCCCCCGCGACCAGTGGGACATCGAGCGTGACACCCCCTGGGGCCGCATGACCTACATCGACTACCGCCACCGTGTGGAGTTCGGTGAGGACGAGTACCGCCAGATCGACGAGTACTCCAAGGAGAAGGGCATCGACTGGTTCGCCTCCCCGTGGGACACCGAGGCCGTCGCCTTCCTGGAGAAGTTCGACGTCCCCGCCCACAAGGTGGCCTCCGCCTCGCTGACCGACGACGAGCTGCTGCGCGCCCTGCGCGGCACCCACCGCACGGTCATCCTCTCCACCGGCATGTCGACCCCCAAGCAGATCCGCCACGCGGTCGAGGTCCTCGGCAGCGACAACATCCTGCTCTGCCACGCCACCTCGACGTACCCGGCCAAGGCGGAGGAGCTGAACCTCCGCGTCATCAACACCCTCCAGGCCGAGTACCCGAACGTCCCGATCGGCTACTCCGGCCACGAGACGGGCCTGCAGACCACGCTCGCCGCCGTCGCCCTCGGCGCCACCTTCGTCGAGCGCCACATCACCCTCGACCGCGCCATGTGGGGCTCCGACCAGGCCGCCTCCGTCGAGCCCCAGGGCCTGAGCCGCCTGGTCCGCGACATCCGCACCATCGAGGCCTCCCTCGGCGACGGCGTCAAGAAGGTCTACGAGTCCGAGCTCGGCCCCATGAAGAAGCTGCGCCGTGTCACCGGCGTCGTCGCCGAGGCGGAGATCGCGGTGGCGGCGGGCGAGCCGGTCGGCGTCTGACCCACGGCCCCGGCCCCCAGTAGATCCGTACTCACGGAAGCGACGGACATACGTCGATGAGCCCCCGCACCGGAACCGCCGGCCCCCACACCCTCGCCTTCGTCGAGAGCCCGGTACAGCTCCTGAACGTGCTGGAGTGGGCGCACACCCACGCCCTCGGCACCCCCGAGGACCCCGGTGCGGGGCCCTTCGGTTCCGGTGGCGCGGGGCTCACCGTGGTGGTCCTCTCGCCCAACGACCCCATGACCCGGGGCCAGCTGCGCCGCATGGCGGAGCTGGCCCGGGACGAGGGCCACGACGTGCGCTGGGAGGAGGCGCGCGGCGGCACCGCCGCCCCCTTCCGCACCGTCGGCGGCCTCGCCCCGCTGCTGCGCGCCGCGCCCCGCATCGTCCTGGGCGACCCCTTCTCCCGGTACGTCCAGCTGCTGCTGACCATCACCCGGGCACCGGACGTGGTCGTCGTCGACGACGGCACCGCGACCATGGAGTTCGTCTCCCAGCTGGCCCGCGGCGAACGCCTCGTGCGCTGGCACCGCAAGGGCGGCCGCCCCGGCCCCCGCGACCTGATCTTCGCCCCGGTCTCCGCCAAGGCCCGCAGGCGCCTCACCCCGACCGCCGGCCGACGTGTCGAGGTCTTCTCCTCCATGCCGATCGACGAGACCCCCGAGGGCGTCTCCGTCACGGCCAACACCTTCGCCTGGACGCGCTCCCGCTTCGGCCCGCCCCGCATCACCAAGGGCGCCGACCTCGTGGGCACCTCCCTCGTGGAGACCGGAGTCGTGGACGGCGACCGCTACCTCGAAGCCGTCCGCTCCCTCGCGAAGGCCCACGGCGCCACCCGCTACTTCGCCCACCGCCGCGAGAGCGCCGAGAAACTCCACACCCTCGCCGCGGAGACCGGCCTGGAGATCGTCCGCCCCGACCTTCCGCTGGAGCTCATCGCGCGCCGCGGCCCCATCGGCCGGACGATCCTGAGCTTCCCCTCGACGGTCGTCCACACCCTGCCCCTGGCCCTGGCCGGGACGGACGTGCGCGTCGCCGTCTGCGACATCGACCCCGGCTGGCTCACCGAGAACGCCTCCCCCCGCGCCCAGGGCTTCCTGTCCGGCGTCACGGGCACGGCCCGGGACGTCCACCGGCTGTCGTCGGTGGCCTCGGCCTGACGGGCCGGCACGGCCCCGCCGGGGCCGTGATCCCCGTCACCCTCGGCACGCGTACGCCACCCGGTCGATCTTCTGGTCGCGATCACACCCGCGCGCCCGCACAACCGCAGGCCACCACCCCCGTCCCACCCGGTCGCGGCAGCGCTCCGGCCACCTGGCCGAACACACGACGTAGCCGACCGGTCGCGCGGTGGTGACGCTTCCGCCACCGTGGGACGGCGGATACGTGGTAAGGGTGGAGTGTGGGAATCGTCCGGGCACCCCCGGACGTTTAGACGATGGGATTCGCGGGCAAACCCGGCGCTCCCGTCTCCGAGGGCCACCCGCACCGAAAGACGGACGGGTATACCCATCCCTGCCAATACGTATGCGTTGTGCGGCCGGAAAACTTCCCCTCACAGGCTGATTTTTTGTTGATCGAGGGTTAGAAGGCCGCCCGATCGCCCTACCCTTCAGAGGGTGAACCAACTGATGTCCCGAGAGTCCGAGGCCGATCTGCCAGGGGAAGCCGAAGCGTCGCTCCCCGGCACGTTGCCGGAAGCCCTGCGTGCCGAACTCGTCGCGTTCCGCCGCGACTTGCACATGCACCCGGAGCTCGGCAACCAGGAGTTCCGTACGACCGCCGCGATCAAGGCCCGCCTGGAGAAGGCAGGGCTCAGGCCGCGTGTGCTCGACAGTGGAACCGGACTCATCTGTGACATCGGCGACTGGAGCGGCGCCGACCACTCCGCGCTCGCGCTGCGCGCCGACATCGACGCCCTCCCCATCCCGGACACCAAGGTGGACTGCGACTACCGCTCCACCGTCCCGGACCGCGCCCACGCCTGCGGCCACGACGTGCACACCACCGTCGTCCTCGGCGCCGGCCTCGTCCTCGCCGACCTGCACCGCAAGGGGGAGCTGCCCCGCCCCGTCCGGCTGATCTTCCAGCCCGCCGAGGAGGTGCTGCCCGGCGGCGCCGCGGACGTGATCAGGACCGGCTCGCTCGAAGGCGTCGGCCGGATCATCGCCGTCCACTGCGACCCCCGCGTCGACGCGGGCCGCATCGGCCTGCGTCACGGCCCCATCACCTCGGCCTGCGACCGGCTGGAGCTCTCCCTGGACGGTCCGGGCGGCCACACCGCGCGCCCGCACCTCACCACCGACCTCGTCACCGCCGCCGCCCGGGTCGTCACCGACGTGCCCGCGCTGGTCGCCCGCCGCTTCGACGCCCGCGCCGGGCTCGTCGTGACCTGGGGCCGCATCGAGTCGGGCCACGCGCCGAACGTCATCCCGCAGCACGCCGAGCTCTCCGGCACCGTCCGCTGCCTGGACATCAACGCCTGGCGGCAGGCCCCCGACCTGATCCACGAGGCGGTCCAGGAGGTCGCGGTCATGCACCGCGCCAAGCCCGAGATCAACTACATCCGGGGCGTCCCGCCGGTCGTCAACGACCCCGTCGTCACCGAGCTGCTGCACGACTCGATGGTCGCCCGCCGCGGTGTGAAGTCCGTCGAGGACACCGAGCAGAGCCTCGGCGGCGAGGACTTCTCCTGGTACCTGGAGCACGTCCCGGGCGCCATGGCCCGCCTGGGTGTCCGCCGTCCGGGCGACCTCACCGTCCGCGACCTCCACCAGGGCGACTTCGACGCCGACGAGCACGCCATCACCGTGGGCGTCGAGCTCTTCACCGCCGCCGCCCTCCTCGACGCCCGCATGCGCGTCCTCGACGCCGCCGGCCGCTGACCCCTCCGGCCTGTCCCGGCTTGCGCCCCGCCCACCCTCGCGGCAGCCTGGTGCGCGTGTCCGTACGAGCCCCGTACGGACCGCGCGCCTTCACGCTGAGGTCACCCCAGGTACACGGATCGCGAGGGACGGCGAAGGCGCGGCGCCCGAGACATCCCTTTCGGTCCCCTGGTTCACGAGGGCGTAACGGCCACCGGCACGAATGGATAACGGCCGGTCGAAACCCCGTTCCCAGGAGTGTCTACGCGCGTTAATGTGCGCCGAACTGAGCACCCGGTCGCGGGGCTTTGGAGAAGATGGGGAACTTCAAGATGCGTCGGATTTCCAAACTGACCCGCGTCGCGGTGGGGGTCGCGTCGCTGGCGCTCGCCGCCACGGCCTGCGGTGGTACCAGCAGCGAGAGCAGCGGCAACGGCGGCGAGACCAGCAAGGGCGAAAAGGGCCTCGCGATCGCGTACGACATCGGCGGCAAGGGCGACCAGTCCTTCAACGACGCCGCGTACGCGGGCCTGGAGAAGGCTCAGAAGGAGTTCGGTTACCAGACCGAGGACATCGAGCCCACCGAGGGCGAGACGGACGCCGACAAGCAGCAGCGTCTGGAGTCCCTGGCCAAGCAGGGCTACAACCCGGTCATCGGTGTCGGCTTCGCCTACGGCCCCGCGATGGAGGCCGCGTCCAAGCAGTTCCCGGACACCACCTTCGGCATCGTGGACTCGGTCGTCGAGGGCGACAACGTCGCGTCCCTCGTCTTCGCCGAGCAGGAGGCCTCGTACCTCGCCGGTGTCGCGGCCGCCAAGGCCACCAAGACGAACACCGTGGGCTTCGTGGGCGGCGTGGACATCCCGCTCATCCACAAGTTCGAGGCCGGCTACAAGCAGGGCGTCGAGGACACCAGCGGCGGCAAGGTCAAGGTCGTCTCGCAGTACCTGACCCAGACGGCCGAGGAGGGCGGCTTCTCCAGCCCCGACAAGGGCAAGGCCGCCGCCGAGGGCCAGATCGAGAAGAACGCCGACGTGCTCTACGCGGCCGCCGGCCTCTCCGGCCAGGGTGTCATCGAGGCCGCCGCCACGGCCAAGGTCTGGGCGATCGGTGTCGACTCCGACCAGTACAAGCAGGGTGCCCTCGCGAAGTACAAGGACTTCATCCTCACCTCCGCCCTCAAGGACGTCGGCGGCGCGGTCTACGCCCTCGCCAAGTCCGTCGAGGACGACAAGCCCCTCAAGGGCGTCCAGACCTTCGACCTGAAGGTCGACGGCGTGGGCCTCGCCGACTCCAACCCGAAGATGGCCGAGATCGCCGGCCTCACGGACGCGGTCGCCAAGGCCAAGAAGGAAATCATCGACGGCACGATCAAGGTGAAGACCGAGTAACGGTCACGCCTCTGCGAGTGTGCTGACAGGCGGGGTGGGTGTACGTGTACACCCACCCCGCTCACTTGTGCCCCCGGGTACTTCAGGGGCGCGGGCCTGCATCGATACGCGGCTCCGCCGCGTGGGCGCGACCAGCCACAACGCACCCGCACGCGCGACCCGACCGATTCCACCCCCCACCACGCGCCCCCCAACCCCCGGACACCCTTGCAACACGGCCCCATAACAACGTGGTCCACCAGGCTTCACCCGAAGGGTCTACGCGCGTTACTCTGCGGCGAAAGCCACATAGGCGCCGACGCTGTGCAGCACTACTGACCAGTACCCTCCGGCGCTGTACGACAGGAGCACCACACATGCGCCGGGTTTCCCGTCTCGCGGTCGCGGGCGCAGCGACCGCCTCCCTCGCCCTCGTCCTCTCCGCCTGCGGCGGTACGTCGACGGACGCCTCGTCGTCCGCCGACTCCAAGGGCGACATGGGCCTCGCCATCGCGTACGACGTCGGCGGCAAGGGCGACCAGTCCTTCAACGACGCGGCCTACGCGGGCCTGGAGCAGGCGAAGAAGGAGTTCGGGTACAAGACGCAGGACATCGAGCCGACCGAGGGCGAGACGGACGCCGACAAGGAGCAGCGCCTCGTCTCCCTGGCGAAGCAGGGCTACAACCCGGTCGTCGGCGTCGGCTACGCCTACGCGACGGCCGTGAAGGCCGCCGCCGAGCAGTACCCGGACACCACCTTCGGCATCGTCGACGACTCCACGGTCCAGCTGGACAACGTCGCGGACCTGGTCTTCTCCGAGGAGCAGGCCTCGTACCTCGCGGGCGTCGCCGCCGCGAAGAGCACGAAGACCGACGTCGTCGGCTTCGTCGGCGGCGTCGACATCCCGCTGATCCACAAGTTCCAGGCGGGCTTCGAGCAGGGCGTCAAGGACACCAACCCCAAGGCCAAGGTGCTCACCCAGTACCTCACCCAGACGGCCGAGGAGGGCGGCTTCTCCAGCCCCGACAAGGGCAAGACCGCCGCCGAGGGCCAGATCGAGAAGAAGGCCGACGTCGTGTACGCGGCGGCCGGTCTGTCCGGTCAGGGCGTGATCGAGGCCGCCACCGCGAACAAGATCTGGGCGATCGGCGTCGACTCCGACCAGTACGCGCAGGAAGCCCTCGCGAAGTACAAGGACTCCATCCTGACCTCGGCGACGAAGGACGTCGCCAAGGCGGTGTACAACCTGGCGAAGTCGGTCGAGGACGGCAAGCCCGCGACCGGTATCGTCAGGGGCGATCTGAAGACCGGCGAGGTCGGCCTCGCCGACTCCAACCCGAAGTTCAAGAGCGACAGCGAGCTCCAGGAGGCCATCGCCACGGCCAAGGAGAAGATCATCAGCGGCGAGATCAAGGTCAAGACCAGCTGATCGAGGTCGAGCCCGACCGACCCAGCCACAGCACGAGCAGCCGGGCGACCGCGGGGGAGTCTCGGACATCACCGAGGCCCTCCCGAAGTCACCGGTAACCGCGGGGTTACGTCCGCTCAACGGGGCACGGGGAGTATCGCTCCCTGTACCCCGTTGTCCCGGTGCGTCGCCGCCCATTTTCGATGCCGTAGGGGCGCTACGCGCGTAGACGACCCCCCTTTCCCAGGAGAGTGCGCCATCAACGCGTCCAGCAGCCCTCCGGCCGACGCGGCGGTCAACGACTCGGTGACCGCCGTCGAACTCGCCGGGATCACCAAGCGATTCCCCGGCGTCGTGGCCAACCACGACATCCACCTGACCGTCCGCAAGGGCACCGTCCACGCCCTCGTCGGGGAGAACGGCGCCGGCAAGTCGACCCTGATGAAGATCCTCTACGGCATGCAGAAGCCGGACGAGGGCACCATCGCGGTCGACGGCGAGCAGGTCTCGTTCTCGTCCCCCGCCGACGCCATCGCGCGCGGCATCGGCATGGTGCACCAGCACTTCATGCTCGCCGACAACCTCACGGTCCTGGAGAACGTGGTCCTCGGCAGCGAGAAGCTGCACGGCATCGGCGCCAAGGCCCGCCGCAAGATCAAGGAGATCTCCGAGCGGTACGGCTTCGGGGTCCGCCCCGACGTCCTGGTCGAGGAACTGGGCGTCGCCGAGCGCCAGCGCGTGGAGATCCTCAAGGTCCTCTACCGGGGCGCCCGCACCCTGATCCTGGACGAGCCGACCGCCGTCCTGGTGCCGCAGGAGGTCGACTCCCTCTTCGCCAACCTGCGCGAACTCAAGGCGCAGGGCCTCGCGGTCATCTTCATCTCGCACAAGCTGGGCGAGGTGCTGTCCGTCGCCGACGACATCACCGTCATCCGGCGCGGCACGACCGTCGGCACGGCCGTCCCCGCCGAGACCACCCCGCGCCAGCTCGCCGAGCTGATGGTCGGCAGCGAGCTGCCCACCCCCGAGACGGCCGAGTCCACGGTCACCGACCGCCCCGTCCTCACCGTCAAGGACCTCCGCCTGGAGGCCGTCGGCGGCAAGGCCCTGCTCGACGACATCAGCTTCACCATCCACGCGGGCGAGGTCCTGGGCCTCGCCGGTGTCGAGGGCAACGGCCAGACCGAGCTGGTCGACGCCCTCATCGGCCTGAAGTCCGCCGACTCCGGCACGATCGCGCTGGCCGAGGAGGACATCACCACCTGGGCCACCCGCAAGCGCCGCGAGCAGGGCGTCGGTTACATCCCCGAGGACCGCCACCGGCACGGTCTGCTCCTGGAGGCCCCCCTCTGGGAGAACCGTATCCTCGGCCATGTGACCGAGCGGCCCAACGCCAAGGGCGTCTGGCTCGACCCGAAGGCCGCCCAGGAGGACACCCGCCGGATCGTCGCCGAGTACGACGTCCGCACCCCCGGCATCGACGTCACCGCCGCCTCCCTCTCCGGCGGCAACCAGCAGAAGCTGATCGTCGGCCGCGAGATGAGCCACAAGCCGCGCTTCCTGATCGCCGCCCACCCCACCCGCGGTGTGGACGTCGGCGCGCAGGCCCAGATCTGGGACCAGATCCGCGAGGCCCGCCGCGAGGGCCTGGCCGTGCTGCTCATCTCCGCCGACCTCGACGAGCTGATCGGCCTGTCCGACACCCTCCGGGTGATCTACAACGGCAAGCTGGTCGCCGACGCCGACCCGGCCACCATCACCCCCGAGGAGCTGGGCTCGGCCATGACCGGCGCCGCCACCGGCCACCTCGAACACGAAGAGACCCCCGAGACGCGGGCAGAGACCCCCGAGACTCCCGACCTGCGCAAGGCCCCCGAGGCCGGCGAGTCTCCGGAAGACGAGGCCAACTGATGAAGAAGTTCGACAAGGAGCGGGTGCTCCTCGCCGTCGCCGGCCCGGTCCTCGCGCTCGCCGTGGCCTTCGCGCTGACCGCGATCGTGCTGCTGGCGTCCGGCAAGAACCCGGTCGAGCCGTTCTCGATCATGTTCGAGCAGGCCTCGTTCTCCGACATCCAGGTCCGGATCATCAACCAGGCCTCGCTGTACTACATCGCGGCCCTCGCGGTGGCCATCGGCTTCCGGATGAACCTCTTCAACATCGGTGTCGACGGCCAGTACCTGCTCGGCGCCATGATCACCGCGATCGTCGGCGCCCACATGGACCTGCCGGCCGCCCTCCAGATCCCGCTGCTGATGCTCACCGCGATCTTCACCGGCGCCTTCTGGGCCGGCATCGTCGGTGTCCTCAAGGTCACCCGGGGCGTCAGCGAGGTCGTCGCCTCGATCATGCTGAACGCGATCGCCACCTCCGTCATCGGCTACCTCTGGCTGCCGAACGTCTTCGGCGTCAAGGTCGGCAACAACAACACCACCGGCGAGATGGCCGAGTCGGGCTGGGTGCCCGGCATCGACATGGGCAAAGCCGGCGAGATCTACGGCCTGGTCCTCCTCGCCGTCCTCCTCGGCGTCGGCTACTGGATCGTCATCAACCGCACCCGCTTCGGCTTCGACCTGCGCGCCTCCGGCGCCTCGGAGTCGGCCGCCGCCGCCAGCGGTGTCGACCCCAAGCGCATGGTCCTCACCGCCATGCTGATCTCCGGCGGTGTCGCGGGCCTCGCGGGCCTGCCGATCCTGCTCGGCGACACCCACACCTACAGCCTCAACTTCCCCACCGGTATCGGCTTCCTCGGTATCGGCATCGCCCTCCTCGGCCGTAACGGCCCCGTCGGCATCGCCTTCGCCGCCCTGCTGTGGGCGTGGCTCGACAAGGCCTCCCCGGAGCTGGACTTCCACGGCTACGACAAGGAGATCGCGGTCATCATGCAGGGCCTGATCGTGCTCTCGGTCGTCGTCTCCTACGAGACCGTCCGCGAGTGGGGCCTGCGCCGGCAGCAGCGCCGGGTCGGCGCCGAGCTCGCCGCGGGTCATGTCCTCGGCGCGGACGCCTCCGACAACAACAACGTCAAGAAGGAGGTGTCGGGCCGATGACCACGAGCACCACCGCGACCGACCTCAACCAGCCCTCGCTGGAGCCGACCGCCCCCACCGGGCGCAAGATGTCGCTGCCCGTGCTGCTGCTGGTCATCGCCGGCGTCCTGGCACTCACCTCGATCGTGCGCATCATCACCGGCGCCGACGGCATCACCAACGTCAGCCAGATGTCCACCGCGCTGGAACTGGCCGTCCCGATCGGCCTCGCCGGTCTCGGCGGTCTGTGGGCCGAGCGCGCGGGCGTCGTCAACATCGGCCTCGAAGGCATGATGATCCTCGGCACCTGGTTCGGTGCCTGGGCCGGCTTCCAGTACGGCCCGTGGACCGGCGTCCTGGTCGGCATCGCCGGGGGTGCGATCGGCGGTCTGCTGCACGCCTTCGTCACCGTCACCTTCAACGTCAACCACATCGTCTCCGGTGTGGCCATCAACATCCTCGCCCTCGGCGCCACCCGCTACCTGGCCCCCCTCGCCTTCGAGGGCCACCAGGGCGGCTCGGCCAAGCAGTCCCCGCCGGTGGAGTCCATCGGTGACTTCACCATCCCGGGACTGTCGGACGCGTTGACCGAACTCAACTCCAAGGGCTGGTTCTTCGTCTCCGACCTCGCCGGCCTGCTCGGCGGTCTGGTCACCAACGTCTCCTGGCTGACCCTCGTCGCCGTCGCCCTGATCCCCGCCACCTGGTGGATCCTGTGGCGCTCCGCCTTCGGTCTGCGCCTGCGCTCCTGCGGTGAGAACCCGATCGCCGCCGAGTCCCTCGGCGTCAACGTCTACAAGTACAAGTACCTCGCCGTGATCATCTCCGGCGGGCTGGCCGGCCTCGGCGGAGCCTTCCTCTCCATCGTCGCCAACCCCTTCTACCTGGAGGGCCAGACCAGCGGCCGCGGCTTCATCGGTCTCGCCGCGATGATCTTCGGCAACTGGATGCCGGGCGGCCTCGCCCTCGGCGCCGGCCTCTTCGGCTACACCGACAGCCTCAACCTGCGCGGCGGCTCCGAGAACGTCCACGCCCTGCTCCTGCTCGGTGCCCTCCTGCTGGTCATCGGCGCGATCTGGCAGGCCGTGCGCAAGAAGTACGTCGCCGCCGCGATCACCTTCGTCGTCGGCGCCCTGGTCTTCACCTGGTACGCGACCACCAACGAGGTCCCGAACCAGGTCGTCGCCGCCACGCCGTACGTCATCACCCTGATCGTCCTCGCGCTCTCCGCACAACGCCTGCGGATGCCCAAGGCGGACGGACTGCCGTACCGGAAGGGCCAGGGCAAGTGACCGCCGGCGCACCGGCCGAGGCCGACTGGGACGAGCTGCGCGCGGTCGCACGGGACGCCATGTCCCACGCGTACGCCCCGTACTCGGGCTACCCGGTGGGCGTGGCCGCCCGCGTCGACGACGGCCGCACGGTCTCCGGCTGCAACGTCGAGAACGCCTCGTACGGCCTCGGCCTGTGCGCCGAGTGCGGACTGGTCTCGGAGCTGCAGCGCACGGGCGGCGGCCGGCTGACGCACTTCACCTGCGTCGACGGCAAGGGCGAGATCCTCGTGCCCTGCGGTCGCTGCCGACAGCTGCTCTACGAGTTCGGCGGCCCCGGCCTCCTGCTGGAGACCCCGGCGGGGATCGTCCCCCTCTCGGAGATGCTGCCTCAGGCCTTCGGCCCGGGCCATCTCACCAAGTGACTCCCGTGCGGCCCCTCCTGACGAACGGTCGGAGGGGCCGCACACTTCCCAGACTCTGGAAGGACAGCCATGACGTCTCTGTCGATGGACGCCATCTCCGTCATCCGCACCAAGCGGGACCGCGGCGAGCTCAGCGACGCGCAGATCGACTGGGTCATCGACGCCTACACCCGTGGCGAGGTCGCCGACTACCAGATGGCCGCCCTCAACATGGCGATCCTCCTCAACGGCATGGACCGCCGCGAGATCGCCCGCTGGACGGCCGCGATGATCGCCTCCGGCGAGCGCATGGACTTCTCGTCCCTGTCCCGCCCCACCGCGGACAAGCACTCCACGGGCGGCGTCGGCGACAAGATCACGCTGCCCCTGGCCCCGCTGGTGGCGGCCTGCGGCGCGGCCGTACCCCAGCTCTCCGGGCGGGGCCTCGGCCACACCGGCGGCACCCTGGACAAGCTGGAGTCCATCCCCGGCTGGCGCGCCCTGCTGTCCAACGAGGAGATGCTGAACGTCCTGGACGAGGTCGGCGCGGTCATCTGCGCGGCGGGCGACGGCCTGGCCCCGGCGGACAAGAAGCTCTACGCCCTCCGCGACGTCACGGGCACGGTCGAGGCCATCCCCCTGATCGCCTCCTCGATCATGTCGAAGAAGATCGCCGAGGGCACGGGCTCCCTCGTCCTGGACGTGAAGGTGGGCACGGGAGCCTTCATGAAGACCATCGAGGACGCGAGGGAACTGGCGTCGACGATGGTGGGCCTCGGCACCGACCACGGTGTGAAGACGGTCGCCCTCCTCACGGACATGTCGACCCCGCTCGGCCTCACCGCCGGCAACGCCCTCGAAGTCCGCGAGTCGGTCGAGGTCCTGGCGGGCGGCGGCCCGGCGGACGTCGTGGAGCTCACGATCGCCCTCGCCCGCGAGATGCTCGACGCGGCCGGGGTGAAGGACGCCGACCCGGCGAAGGCGCTGGCCGACGGTTCGGCGATGGACGCCTGGCGCCGCATGATCGCCGCCCAGGGCGGCGACCCGGACGCCCCGCTGCCGACCTCGCGCGAGCAGCACGTGGTGAAGGCGACCGCGTCCGGGGTCCTGACCCGCCTGGACGCGTACGACATCGGCATCGCCGCCTGGCGCCTCGGCGCCGGACGCGCCCGCAAGGAGGACCCGGTCCAGGCCGCCGCCGGTGTCGAGCTGCACGCCAAGCCCGGCGACACGGTCACCGAGGGCCAGCCCCTCCTCACGCTCCACACGGACACCCCGGAGCGCTTCGAGTACGCCCTGCAGGCCGTGGAGGGCTCGTACGACATCGGGGCGCCGGGCACGGAGTTCGCGGCGTCGCCGGTGGTGCTGGAACGAATCGCCTGACCTGCGTCTTTCCCATTCGGGTGAACGGGATCGGTGGACCGGCGCCGGTCCCGTTCGGCATGCTGTAGTCGGTGACGCACCGATGGGAGAGAACCGCCATGAGCGCACTCACTGTCGACCACACGACGGCCAGCGGCCACGAGTGGGACGACCTCGTCCGAATCTGGCAGGAGACGGACGCCCCCGAGGGCTGCAGGGTGGAGATCATCGAGGGGATCGTCACCGTGGCACCACCGCCGTCCAACGCCCACAACGACATTGCCGACCGCGTGCAGCGTCATCTCTATCGGGAGATCCCTGAAGACTGGGGGATCTACCAGACGCTGGGAGCGGCCGTACCGTCTCGTGTCGGTCTCTACATTCCTGATCTCGCTGTGGCGCCCAGGGAAGCCCTGTACGCCGAGGGAGACGGCAACTGCATCCCCGCAGCCGCCGCCGAACTGGTCGTAGAGATCACCTCGAAATCCAACGCGAGCAACGACCGGATCAAGAAAGCGGCGGGCTACGCACAAGCAGGAGTACCGCTGTACCTGCTCATCGACAGCTGGGCTCCGGGCGGTCCGACGGTGACGCTCTACGGTGAGCCGAAGGGCGACGTCTATCGAGTGCTGCGCGCGGGCAAATTCGGCGACCCGATCGAACTCCCCGAGCCTTTCGCGCTCACGCTGGACACGAGCGTGTTCCCCACCAAGTAGGTCCGCCGGTACGGGGGTGTCCTCACGCACCGATGAATTGCGTGACCTCGCGCGGTCTACCGATCGTGGACGCGACGACACCCGCCGTACTCGTGCTGCCAGGCCCCGTCACCCGGGACGCGACGCCTCGGCTCTGTGCCGAGGTACGCGCGCGACTTCAGCAGACCGGGGGCGGGATCGTGGTCTGCGATGTCGCCGGTATCGGCCCACCGGGCCTGGCCGCCGTCGACGTACTGGCCCGGATGCAGCTCACCGCCCGCCGGGCCGGCGGCCGGATCCGGCTGCGGGACCCCGACCCCGCGCTGCGCGCGCTACTGGGTCTGGTCGGGCTTGCCTTCGAGGTGGAGGGGCAGGTCGAAGAGGGGGAACCAGCGGGCGGTGTCGAGGAAGCAGTGGAATCCGGCGATCCGGCCCTCTGAGATCTCCAGCACCTGCACGGCCCACGCGCTGAAGCCACCCTGCTCCGGGTCCGGTTTGTACTGGGCGAAGCCCGGCAGCCCGTTGACCGCGACCGGCACGAGGTGCGATCCCGCGCAGGGCGCGCCGAGGGTGGTCATGAACCCGGTGATGTCGCCCGTGCCGGTCAGCCACAGGTCGAACGGCGGCATCGTCATGACCGCGTCCTCGTGCAGCAGGGCCGTCAGCGCCGCCATGTCGTACCCCTCGAAGGCGGCCACATAGCGCTCCAGCAACTTCTGCTGGTCGTCGTCGAGGGGGTCGGAGACATCGGCCGCCGCGACCCGCCCGTCGCCCTCGGCGAGCGTCGCGCGGGCCCGCTGGAGGGCGCTGTTCACCGAGGCGACGGAGGTGTCGAGCAGCTCGGCGACCTCGCTGGCCTTCCACGCCAGCACCTCGCGCAGTATGAGCACCGCCCGCTGTTTCGACGGCAGCTTCTGCAGGGCCGCGACGAACGCCAGCCGCACGGACTCCTTGGCCACGGCGGCCTCCGCCGGGTCGTCGGTGGTCGGCAGCACTCGGGCGTCCGGCACCGGCTCCAGCCAGGTGTTGTCGGGGCGGGGGGAGAGGGCGGCCTGTGCGAGCGGCGTCGAGTCGGTGAGGTCCATGGGCCGTGCCCTCTTGTTCCCCGCGGTGAGCATGTCGAGGCAGACGTTCGTGGCGATGCGGTAGAGCCACGACCGCAGGGAGGACCGGCCCTCGAACTTCTCGTAGCTCCGCCAGGCCCGGATCATCGTGTCCTGCACGGCGTCCTCGGCCTCGAAGGACGACCCCAGCATCCGATAGCAGTACCCGGTCAGCTCGACCCGGTGCTTCTCCAGCCGGACATCAAGCTCCGCCGTCACTGTCGCCGTACCGTCACCCATGGCCAACCCACCCCTGTGCCATCCCTGCGCGTACCAACACCTCGGAAGCTACCGCAGCCCACTGACAATGGCCTGCCGAAGAGACGAAGGGGCAGGTCAGGGGGCTGTGTGTCGTCCGCGGGTCCGGTGGGGGCTGGTCGCGCAGTTCCCCGCGCCCCTGAAAGAGGCCTGCGGCCCTTTCGGGGCGAAAAGCACGGGGCGCAGCCCCTGCTTTCCAGGGGCGCGGGGAACTGCGCGACCAGCCCCCACCGAGCCCGCGCATACCCACCCACGTCGCGCGGAGCGCGAAAAGGGGTCGAAGGGGCGCAGCCCCTGGGGACGGGTAGGGGCGGCGG